>CAYPMU010000067.1:0-6387 GCA_964411975.1 uncultured Gammaproteobacteria bacterium
TTCCGCAACGAGCCCCGGGCCAAGTCCGGCCTGTTGCGCGGGCGCGAGTTCTCCATGAAGGACCTCTACAGTTTCCACCGCGACGAGGCCGACCTGGAGGCGTTCTACGAGAAGTCGAAACAGGCCTACTTCAACGTTTACCGCCGCTGCGGCCTGGACGCCCTGATCGTCGAAGCCTCGGGCGGCGCCTTTTCCAAATACTCGCACGAGTTCCAGGTCCTGACCGAGAACGGCGAGGACATCATCTACTACTGCGGCAAGTGCCAGTACGCCCAGAACCGCGAGATCAGCGAGTACAAGGCGGGGGACAAATGCCCCAAATGCGGCGGCGAGATGAAGGAGGGCAAAGCCATCGAGGTCGGCAACATCTTCCAGCTGAAGACCCGGTTCACCGACGCTTTTGACTTCAATTTCGACGACGCCGACGGCTCCAAGAAGCGGGTGATCATGGGCTGCTACGGCATCGGCCCGTCGCGCATCATCGGCACCGCGGTCGAGTTGCACAATGACGCCAAGGGCATCCGCTGGCCCAGGCAGCTGGCGCCTTACTCGGCTCAGCTGGTCGCCGTGACGGCCAAAGACGAGGCGGTCAACGCCAAGGTCCGTCAGGCGGCCGCTAAACTGGAGGCTGAGCTGGCCGCGGCCGGGATGGAAGCGCTTTATGACGACCGCGAGGACGTCCGCGCCGGCGAGAAGTTCGCCGACGCCGACCTGATCGGCCTGCCGGTCCGGCTGGTGGTCTCGGAAAAGACGCTGGCCCAGGGCGCCGCCGAATGGAAGGAGCGCGCGGCCGACGCGGCCGAGCTGGTGCCGTTGGCCCAGGTCGTCGAAAAACTGAAGAAATTCCTGGCTGACTAGATCATTTTCGGCCGTAAAAGTGTCAGACACCTTGATGTCTGACACTTTTAAGTAAAAACGTCCGTCGGGGCCTTGCATCCGCCGGCGGCATCCTGTACCATAAGCCGCGATATCGGCGTTTTTTAGCGACGCCGGCCTTCATAATTCATCGGTCGCGCCAACGGCGCACCGCCGCCATGAAAAAAACCATTCCGCGCTACTGGAAACTGGGCAGGGAAGAATTGAACACCCAGTTCTACGACGTCACCAGGAAGAACACGCTCCTGGTCCGGGAGGGCAACAACCAGTACAACCTGCACGAGCTGGTCAAAAAATACGGCAGCCCGCTGGAGGTGTTCTTCCCGTTCATCGTCGAAGCCCGCGTCCGGCGGTTGATCGACCTGTTCAACGCCTACACCAAGATCTACGGGTACAAGGGCAAGTTCTTCTACCACTATCCGATGAAGGTCAACCAGAACAAAGCCTGCGTCCTGACCCTCATCTCCGAGGGCGCCAACCTCGAGACCTCCTCGGTCAACGAGCTCTGGATCGTCAAGCGGCTGTGGGAGGAGGAGAAGATCAACGGCAAAATGAGGGTGCTGTGCAACGGCCCCAAGACCGAAAAGTACATCGACCTCATCGACGAGCTCGACCGCAAGGGCGTGGCCATCACGCCGATCATCGAGTCTCTGGGCGAACTGGACCAAATGAAGCGCTACCGCGGCGAGGTCGGCGTGCGCGTGGACATGCCGGTCAAGATCAAGTCGCACTGGGACAAGAAGTTCAACCATTTCGGCCTGGCCGAGAGCGAACTGCTGCGCCTGGGCAAGATCAAGAACTTGGGCGTCCTGTCCTACCATATCTCCAGCCAGATCGAGACCGTCGACGGCCTGACCGCGCCCATCAAGCGGGTCCTGGAGCTTTATGCCAAGCTGCGCGAGAAGAACCCCAAGCTCGACACCATCGACATCGGCGGCGGCGGGGGCGTGCCCTACGAGAAGCGGCGTTTTTATTCCGGCAAGACGGCCATCAACCGCATCGTCAAGACCTTCAAACAGACCTGCCAGCGCCTGCAGCTCAAGGAGCCGAACATCATCTGCGAATGGGGCCGTTACGTCGTGGCGCCTTCCCAAGTCACCGTCTTCCGGGTGCTGGGCGAGCGCGCCATCCAGCCCAACCAGACCCGGAAATGGTACGTCATCGACGGCAGCTTCATGAACGACCTGCCGGACACCTGCCTGGTGCATCAGCGCTGGCACGTCGTGCCGGCCAACAACATGGCCTCGCGCCGGCTGGACAAGGTCTGGCTGTCCGGGTCGAGCTGCGACAGCGACGACAAGTACACCGCCGGCGGCAGCCACATCCTCCTGCCGCGGCTGGAGGAGGGCGAGGACCAGTACGTGGCCGTGCTGGACACCGGCGCTTACCAGGACGCCCTGGCCAGCCAGCACTGCCTCCTGGCCGGACCGTCCAAGCTGGTCGCCGAGAACGGCCGGGTGTTCGTGGTCCGCAAGCGGGAGACGCCCGAGGATATCGGGCGGCGGTTCGGGTGGTAAAAAGTGCGGAGCACACCTTGCGGAAGACGCGTCTTCATTTCGCGAGGCCGGGAGGCGCGCAGCGCCGGAACCGCAGGCCGAGCGTACACTGTTCTTCTTAGCGCTGATCTAAGCCGCGGGTGGCGCGGAGCGGGGACCCCGGTCGTGCGCAACGAGCGAAGCGAGAGAGCATGGCCGGGGTGCGCAGCGACAGGACCCGCGGCTGGTCGGATATGGCCGTTTGATTTCAGACATAACAAAAGAGGCCGCGTGACGCGGCCTCTTTTTGAATGCAGTGCTATTTCTTCTTTCCCTTGAGGGAATCCTTGAGCGCTTTGCCGGCCTTGAACTTGGGGACGACCACCGGGGGGATCTGGATCTTCTCGCTGGGATTCTGCGGATTGACGCCCGTGCGTCCGGCCCGCTGCTTGGCCGAGAAGTTGCCGAAACCGGCGATGGTGACGTCGCCGCCGGCCATCAGGGTCGAGGTGACGATCTCGGTGAAGCTCTCGATGGCTTCCTCCGCCTGTTTCTTCGAAAGGCCGACCTTTTCCGCGATCTTGGCGACGAGCTCTGCTTTGTTCATAGCTGCGTTACCTAAATAATATTTATTAAATTTCTAAATATTCCTGGTGATCCTCGACGGCCACGGTCTTGCCGCCCTCGACCGTCAGGACGACGGCGTTGACCACGGCCGGACCGTTCTGCGGGGCTTCCGCGGCGTAGGGCATCTGCGTCAGGAAATGACTGAGGATCGGTTCCCGTTCCACGCCGATGATGCCGTCGCTGTAGCCGCACATGCCGACGTCGGAGACGAAACCCGTGCCGCCCGGCAGGACGCGCTGGTCGCGGGTCGGGACGTGGGTGTGCGTGCCCCAGAGGGCGGTCACTCTCCCGGCCAAATGCCAGGCCAAAGCCGCTTTTTCCGAGGTGGCTTCGGCGTGGAAATCGACCAGGATGGCCGACGGTTTTTGATGAGCGTATTCCTTGAGCAGGGCGTCGGCGGTCCGGAAGGGGTCGTCGCTGTCCACACGGCTGAAGACCCTGCCCAGCAAGTTTAGCACAAGGACGTTTTTTGTGGCAATACTGAGGAATTTTGCCCCTTGTCCGGGGACCTCCGGCGGGTAATTAGCCGGCCGCAGGAGCTTATCCGCCAGCCGGGCGTCACTCAGGATATCAAACACTTCCTTGCGGTCCCAGACGTGGTTGCCCGAAGTGAAGATGTCGATGCCGGCGTCGAGCATTTCCCGCAGGGTTTCCGGCGTCACGCCTTTGCCGTGGGCCAGGTTCTCGGCGTTGGCGATCGTCAGGTCGGGGGAGTGGCGTTCCTTAAGGGCGGGCAGCGTCCTCTTGACCGCCTCCCGTCCCACCCTGCCGACAATGTCCCCGAAAACGAGTATCTTCATATAAAGCAGGTTCTCGACCCCCTCGCTTGTCTCGGTCGCTCGAACGATATTCTTCGAAGCGAGGCCAAAGGCCGAGTCGAGAAGCTTCTCTTATCTGGCGTACTCGATGACGCGCGTCTCGCGGATGACGTTCACCTTGATCTCGCCCGGGTATTTCAGTTCGGATTCGATCTTCTGGGCGATGTCCTTGGCCAGGCGCAGGGCGCCGAAGTCGTCGATCATCTTGGGCTCGACGAAGACGCGGACCTCGCGGCCGGCCTGGATGGCGTAGACCTTCTCCACGCCGGGGAAGGACATGGCCGTCTTCTCCAGCTCTTCCAGGCGCTGGATGTAGAGTTCGTAGGATTCCTTGCGGGCCCCGGGCCGGGCGCCGGAGATGGCGTCGGCGGCCTTGACCAGGATGGCTTCGAGCGTCTTGGGTTTGTCTTCGTGATGGCCGAGCGACTGGTAGGCGATCTCCTCGGGCATGCCGAACTTCTTCATGATGTTGTAGCCGATCTCCGGGTGGGCGCCCTGGACGTCGTGGTCCACGGCCTTGCCGATGTCATGGAGCAGGCCGCCGCGCTTACAGACGGTGACGTCGGCCTTGAGCTCCTGAGCCATCATGCCCGCGAGCGTGGCGACCTCGACCGAGTGGCGTAGCTGGTTCTGTCCGTAGCTGGTGCGGTATTTCAGCCGTCCCAGGACCGAGATGAGCTTGGGATCGAAGGCGGTCAGCGGGATGCCGAGTTCGTAGAGGGCGTCCTCGCCGGCCTTCTTGATGTCCAGGGCCAACTCCTTCTTGGCGTTCTCCACGGCCTCCTCGATCTTGGCCGGCTGGATGCGGCCGTCCTGGATCAGTTTTTCCAGGGCAATGCGGGCCACCTGGCGGCGGATGGAGGAGAAGCCGGAAACGGTGATGGCTCCGGGCGTGTCGTCGACGATGATCTCGGTGCCGGTCAGCTGTTCGATGGCCTTGATGTTGCGGCCCTCTTTGCCGATGATGCGGCCCTTCATCTCGTCGTTGGGCAGGTGGACGGAGGTCGTGGTTGTTTCCACGGCGTGGGTGGCGGCGCAGCGCTGGATGACCATGCTCAGCAGGTTGCTGGCTTTGGCCTCCAGTTCGTCGGAGCTGGCCCGTTCCAGCTTCCGCAGCCGGCTCATCAGCTCTTCCTGAGCCAGGTCCTCGACCTCCTTCATCAGGATGGCCTTGGCTTCGTCCTTGGTCAGGGCGGCCACGGCCTCGAGTTTCTTGACCTGCTCTTCCTTGAGCTTGTCGATCTCAACCTTGACCGTTTCGATCTTGGCCGCCTTTTCCAGCATCGCTTCCTGTTTTTTGCCGAGTTCCTTGATCCGCGCCTGGTAGTCGATCTCCATCGTCTCCAGCTTCTGTTTGATGACGCGAAGATCCTTGCGGCGGTTCTCGTCGTCGCGCTTGGATTCTTCGATGATCTTCAGGGCTTTTTCCCTGGCCTCGAGCAGCGTGACCTGCTTTTTTTCTTCGGCCTCCTTGAGGAGTTTTTCGGCGTTGGCCTCGGCCGAATCGACTTTTTTCCTGGCGATCTGCTGACGGATGACGTAACCGGCGGCGAAGCCGGCGCCGCCGCCGAGCACCAGCCCGACGACTAAATATGGTATGGACATAAAAAACCTCGTTCATCCGCGAGGTCCGATGCGTCGTCGAAGTTTTGCCGAATGCGCCAAAAGATCAGGCAGCTTAGCTGCGCCGACCTCCCTGTTCCGGGTTGTTTGACCTGGGACCCTGCTCCGTATCGGAGCCGGCACCCTGAGATTTATTCGCTGCCGGGAAAAAAGTCCTCAACACGGCTTTTACCCACTCTCGGTCAAATTCTGGCGAAGACTGCATACTCTTGACGGTCCGTCCTGAGGCCGATGATCAATTCTGTCGTTGTTCACGCGCGATCTTTCGGTCGGCCTTCGGTCGTCCCTGACGTATCTTACCTTTTGGATTTATTGGATACTTTATTTAAGAAACGTTCGTATCCAGAGGTTATCAAACGTCCGGGACTTTGACAAGTGCCGCTCGGCGCATCTTTTTGCCGACCTGATATGGTCGGATAAAAAACGCCTCGTTCAGGGGATTTTATTACATGGTCAGGCTGATCCGGAGGACGGACCGGTATCGCCGACGGGCCGAAGCCGTTCATGCCAATTTTCCGCCGTAAGTTCCTCTAATATAGCCGCGTCTTTGACGTAAAAAGCGCCGCTTTGAGTGCGCCGCAGGGCTTCGAGATAGGCGCCGCAGCCCAGGGCGTCGCCGATGTCATGGGCCAGGGTGCGGACGTAGGTCCCCGATGAACAGCGGACGCGGAAAGAGGCGCGGGGCGGTACAAAGCCGGTCAGTTCGAGTTCATGGATGATGATCGCCACCGGTTCGCGGGCGATCTCCTGTCCGGCGCGGGCCAGTTCGTACAATTTCTTGCCGCCGATCTTTTTGGCCGAATACATCGGCGGCGTCTGGCTGATCGGACCGGTGAATTTTTTCAGCGCCGCCTCCAGCGCGTGCCGGTCCGGCAGGGCCGCGCCGGCCGTCGCCGTTATCCTGCCCGTGGCGTCCTGGGTGTCGGTGCGGCCGCCCAGGACCATGGTCGCCTCGTATTCCTTGTCCT
>CAYPMU010000068.1:0-5730 GCA_964411975.1 uncultured Gammaproteobacteria bacterium
AGCGAACGTCCGGCGGCGGCCGGCAACAAGGAAGCGGCCGCCGAGATACCGCGGGATCCGCTTGAAGCGGCCCTGGCCGAGAGCGGCCTGACCCTGGCCGAAGTGGAGCAGGCGATCGACGCCATGCCGGACGGGGGACTCATCAGCAAGAAAAAGATGGCCGCTAACGCGCTGAGATCGATCAGGGCGAACTTGGCCTCCGGCGCCCTGCCGAAGAAAGACGAGGAGCTGCGCGGCACGATGTTCCACTTCATCGAACAGATGAAGCGCGATCTGAACAAATGACCCCGCCGGCACGGCGCTGGCGGCGCCGCGCGGCCGGACCGGGAAGGCGCTCTCCGCGGGAGGCGCCTTTTAACGTCAGCCTATTTTGGGCGCCGACCGGATAGGTTGACAATGACCGCGCCCGCGGGTATAAAACGAGCTACTGGTCCTTGGAAAGGAGGTGCGGTCATGGCCACGCCGTCGCATGTATTTGCCGATATCGCTTCGCGCTACGGCGTCGATCCCGCCGACCAAGAAGCCGTCGATAAGTGGTATAACGAGATCCTGCCGATGCTGCCGGTCGAGATCCGGGCCGCCATTTTCGAAGAGCTGCTGGCGCGGGACGGCGAAACCGAATCAGGGACGGGGACTGTCCCCTGAAATTAACGTCAACCGCCCAACTAAACGGTCCGCTCGACCGCTCGATACGCTATCGAGCGGTTTTTTCATGCAAAAGGACCCGGTTGAGCTTAAAAATAACGTAATTTGGCTAAAACTAGCCAATTTTCATACATAATACCGATGAATAACAAAGCATCTAATAAATCGGGACAGAGAGTGGTCAGTAGACAGAGCACTAAGACAAAGCCATACAAAATATTTTTGATCCTGATGTCAGGGATGAATATGGCCGGCCGGATAAAAATAGATCGACCAAACAGATAATATAGATAATGGTCTGAAGGAGCCGATTTAGCCTTATTTGGTCAATTCTAGTGTCGTCTAAGATTTATTGTACGACCCTAGATATCAACCGCCGCGACCCTTCCCCACCGCCGCCATGCCGCGCCCCCGCGACGATAATAATGCCGGGCCCGTATGTAAGGATAGGAGGCGCTGTCGCGTCTTATAAGACATGACAAAAAGCCCTTATTATTCAGTTCAGTTCGACGCTCCCCCGCAAACTGGCCAGACCAGCCGCTGCGCGGCCGGATCACCGTAGGCGCGCCGCCTACGGGGTCTTGGCAGAGCGACAGACGCGGTTTCTGCTTGCGTGACTAAAACCGGCGGACCTGATATAAAGCCCCCGGCTCATTCATACCCAATTTGCCCCGGGGGTCAACGATGGCTTGGCGAAAAAAGACCATTGATCGGTCCGACAACGCGGTTGACGGCGACTGGCGCCAACGCGTTTCCGCGCACGAGGCCGGACACTGCGTCCTGGCCTGGTCGTCGCCCTACGTCAGCGAGGTCAGCTACGTGCTGATGGAAATGAAGCGGCTTTGGCCCGACCAGACGCTTTTGGCCGGACTGACGGCCTATGCCGTACCGGCCTGGGCCGCGGAGGATCCGCGCCACCACTGGAACCAGATCGTCATCGGTCTGGGCGGAATGGCCGGCGAGGCCTTCATGCTCAAGTCGGTCAAAAGCCTCGGTTGCACCGTCGACCTGGCCGGAGCCAAAGGCTACGCCGAGCTTATCGCCCGGCGCCATGGCCGGCAGGCCCTGGACTGGCTCCCCTGGCCTGATCACCCTCGGAACGACGGACGGGAACTGGACATCGGCGAAATGTTCGCCGGACCGGTCGATCCGACGGTGCGGGACATCCTCAACGCCTGCTGCCGCCGCGCCCGGACCGGCGTCGCGCTTTACCCGGATAAACTGGCCGCGGTGATGACGGCGCTGCTGAGCTACGACCGCCTGGGTAACGACATGCTGCAGCGCCTGCTCGGACCCCGCCGGCTCTGGTGCTGAGGCCAGCCCGGTTCTTCCGGGCTTTTTTTATTGATCACGTAAAAAGCGGCGCCCCGCGGCGCCGCAACTCAGGCCCTAAAAAGCCATCAGGTAATTCAACGGGTCGACCGGCAGCCCGCCTTTGCGCGTTTCGAAATGCAGATGCGGTCCGGTGGTCATGCGTCCGGCCCCCGGCGTGCCCGGCATGCCGCCGGAATAACCGAGGATCTCCCCTCTCTCGACGAAGGTGTCCTCTTTCACCGTGATCTTCGACAGGTGGCCGTAGACCGTGGACATGTCGTTGTTATGCAGCAGCATCACGTAGCTGTAGCCCATGCCGGCGTTCTTGGCGCGGGCCACGATGCCGGAAGCGGCCGCCCGCACCACGGTCCCCTGGCCGGCCCGGATGTCGATGGCCGGGTGTTCGAAGATGTAGCGGAAGGGATAATCCGGATCATGGAACCGCGAAGACAGTCCCCGCGTCGGCTGCAACGGCCAGGAGAACACGGCCGATTCGCCGCCCAGCCGGTCGGCCAGTTCCGTTTTCTGCCGCAGCGCTTTCTCCAGGTAGATGATCTCGGAATCGGCCTGGCCCTGCTCGTGCTTGAGGTCGGCCAGCAGGTAGCGGTATTCCAGCTCTGATTCCTTGGTCTCGGTCAGGATCATGTCCTTGAGGGCGCGTTCGTCCTCGAGCTCCATCTTGGCCACCTCCAGGGCCCGTTTGCGCTCCAGGCTGTCCTGGCGCTTGGCTTCGCGGTCGGTCCTTTCGCCGTCCAGCGCGGCGCGCAATTCTTTGACCTTGGTCAGCGAACCGTCCACGGCCACCTGCAGCCGGGTCATCGAATGCAGGGTGTTGAAGAAATCAGAAAGGGTGTCGTTGGCCAGCAGGACCTCCAGCAGGCTCTTCCGGAACTGGGAACGGTACAGCTTGCGCGCCAGGCCGCCCAGCAGGACCTTTTCCCGCTCCATCTGCGCCTCCTGCTCCTTGATCTTCTTGTCCAGCACCTGGATCTCCAACTCGATGGACTTGATCTCCTCCCGGGAGATGTCGATGGCCAGCTGCTCCTTGGCGATGCGGTTCTCGATCTGGGCGATGTCGTCCTCGAGCGAGGCCGATTCGGTCTGCTTCCGCAGGACCATCTCGCGATACTTGTCGATCTTCTTGTTCAACTCGACCAGCTCGTTCTTCTTCTTCAGGACGTCCTGATTGATGGTGTCGATCTCGTCGCGCAAGTTATCCGGCGCCGCTTCTTCGGCCAGGGCCGGGAGAGCCGCCGGCAGCAGCGCGGCCAACGCCAAACAGGCCAGAACGGCCAGGGCGGCAAGAGCGGATTTTGACCGGTTAAAAGTCATGAAAGCGAATTAATGGCTTGGCGCAGGCGGCTGAGCGTCCTGTCCTTGCCGATGACCCAGGCCACCTCGAACGGGCTGGGCGAAGCGCTGCGCCCGGTCAGGGCGACGCGCATCGGCCACAAGGAATCGGCGTTGCTCCAGCCGCGTTCCTTGATCAGGCCGAGCACGGCCTGTTCCAACCCCTTCAGATCGTCGAACGCCGCGGCGGGCAGGCCGGACAGGTATTCGGCCAGGCCGCTGAGCCTTTCTTTGGCGACGGCGGCGGTGGATCTCTTCCAGGGCAGGATATTCACATCGTACCGCAATTCCTCGTTGAAATAAAATTCCGCGGCCGCCGGCAGGTCGGCCAGCTTGTCGACGCGCTGGCGTTCCAGCTGCAGCGCCTTATCCAGAACCGGCCGGGCGTCCGCGTCGCCGGCCCCAAAGACCAGACGGTCCCCCGCCCTGCGGACCAGCCCGGCTTCCTCGAAATAAGGCGCGGCGAGTTCGTACAGGCGCACCGGATCCAGTTTCCTGACGTATTCGCGATTCAGCCAATCCAACTTTTGGCGGTTGAAAACGGCGCCGGCCTTATTGACCTTCTCCAGGGCGAATTCGCGGACCAACTCCGCTTTCTCGTAGACCTCCTGAGACCCGGACGGGTTCCAGCCCAGGAGGGCGATGAAATTGACGATGGCCTCGGGCAAATAGCCCTGGCGGCGATAATCCTCCACGGCGACGTCGCCCTGCCGCTTGGACAGTTTGGAACGATCGGGGTTCAGGAGCAGCGGCAGGTGGGCGAAGACCGGCGGCTGCCAGCCGAAGGCCTGATACAGCAGGACGTGCTTGGGCGTCGACGGCAGCCACTCTTCGCCGCGGATGACGTGGGTGATGCCCATGAGATGGTCGTCGACCACGTTGGCCAGATGGTAGGTCGGGAAACCGTCGGACTTCATCAGTACCTGGTCGTCCACGGTGGCGTTGGCGAACTTGACCAGGCCGCGGATGGCGTCGGTGAATTCCGTGGTGCCGGTGGCCGGGACCCGCAGCCGGACGACATGCGGCGTGCCCTCTTTTATCCTGGACTCGCCTTCCTGCGGCGTCAGCCGGCAGCAGCGCTTGTCGTACATGATCGGCTGGCCCGAGGCCGCCTGGCCTTTCTTCATCTCTTCCAGACATTCGGTCGTGCAGTAACAGCGATAGGCCTTGCCTTCGGCCAGGAGCTGCTCGGCGTAGCGGCGGTAGATGTCCAGGCGCTGCGACTGGATGTACGGGCCGACATCGCCGCGCTGGGCGACCTGGCCGGCTTCATTCAGGTAAGGGCCTTCGACCGGCTCGACGCCGGCCCAGGCCAGGGTCCTCAGCAGGTTCTCCACGGCGCCGGGCACGAAACGGGCCTGATCGGTGTCCTCGATGCGCAAAACCAGCTGGCCGCCTTGCTTCAGGGCGAACAGTTCATTATATAAGGCCGTGCGCAGGCCGCCGATATGCAGGAAACCTGTCGGTGACGGGGCGAATCTGACTCTGATCATAGCCGCAAACAGGACTGATGCTCCATAGCGTGATTAAGCCGAACGATGACCTTATCCTGAAACGTAATTATATCAATTTTTATCGGTAATAAGCAAAAACGGGAAGATGACGACGGCGTCCCAGATCCGCCGCCAGCGGCGCGGTTCAAGGATCAAGCGCCACAACCATTCCAGACCGGCCCAACGGAGCCACGCTGGCGCCCGTCGGCTGCGCCCGGCCAGGAAATTGAAGGCGCCACCGATGCCCATGGCCACCCGGACCGACGGCAGGCCGGACAAATTGTCGGCCAACCATTTCTCCTGTTTGCCGTGGCCAAAGGCGACGAACAGGACGTCCGGGGCGAAGGCCTTGAGCCCATCGACCGACGCCGGCGCACACTGCCACCGGCCGTCGACGCGGCTGACCGCCCCGCCGGGCGCGGACGCGACCTCGAGGCCCGCATAACGGCTCCGCAGGGCCGCGGCGGCCGCCGCTTCTTCGCCGTATTCGCCGCCCAGCAGGAAGACCCTGAACTGCCGTTCGGCGGCCAAGCCGCAAACGTCCTGCATCAGGTCAGTGCCGGTCACGCGTTCCGGCAGCGGCGTACCGGCGCGACGGGCGGCCCAAAGCAGGCCGACGCCGTCGGGTATGGCCAGATCGGCCGAATTCAGGACCGCTTTGAACGCGGCGTCGCGGCTGGCCAGCACCAGCATCTCCGGATTCGGCGTGAAGATCAGACGGCCGCGGTCGCCGTCTAAATAAGCGGCGGCGGCGGCGAGAGCCTGCTTGCGGGTGACGGCATCGATGTCCACGCCCAGGATCCTGACGCGCATATTCAATGATGACGGTTATGGTCGATATGGCCGGCCACGTCGCCCAGGCTGGCGCAGCCGCCCTGGGCCCGCAGCAGTTCGGGTTGGCGGAATTGGATGCGCGGTCGGACATCTA
>CAYPMU010000068.1:5740-6387 GCA_964411975.1 uncultured Gammaproteobacteria bacterium
AGGCGCTGTCCGCGCGCCCCAGCAGCTCTTCATGGGTGCCGTGTTCGACGATACGGCCGTGCTTGAGGACCAAAATAAGGTCGGATTCCCGGATGGTGCTGAGCCGATGGGCCACGACGAAGGTCGTCCGGCCCTTCATCAGCCGGGTCAGCGAGGCGCGGACGAACTCCTCGGTCTTGCTGTCGAGATTGCTGGTCGGCTCGTCCAGGATGAGGATCATCGGGTCGCGCAGGAAAGCCCGGGCCAGGGCCACGCGCTGGCGTTCGCCGCCGGAAAGCTTCAGTCCCCGCTCGCCCACTTTCGTATCGTATTTTTCCGGCAAGGCCTCGATGAACCCGTCCAGGTGCGCCTGCCGCGCCGCCTCGCTCACCTCGGCGTCGGTCGCTCCCGGCCGCCCGAAGCGGATGTTGAAACCGATGGTCTCGTTGAACATGGACAGGTCCTGGGGCACGTAGGCCAGCTGCCGCCGCAGGCAGCGCAGGTTGATGCCGCCGATGGGCCGGCCGTCCAGCAGGATCTCGCCCGATTGGGTCTCGTAATAGCGGCCGAGCAGGTCGACCAGGGTGGTCTTGCCTTCGCCGGATTCGCCGACCAGGGCCACCCGATCGCCGGCCTTCACCCGGAAGCTGATGTCCTCCAGGGCCGGC
>CAYPMU010000069.1:0-6229 GCA_964411975.1 uncultured Gammaproteobacteria bacterium
CGATTACGCGCCACCTCTTATCCTTGGACAGCGGGCGGGTCTCGACGAAGCGGACGACATCGCCGACCTTGTACTCCCCCTTCTCGTCGTGGACCTTGAATTTGCGGGATTGCTGGTATTGCTTCTGATACTTGGCGTGGACCTTCATCCGGTCGACCTGAACCACGATCGTCTTCTTCATCTTGTCGGAGACGACGACCCCCTGGAAATATTTCTTGCTGGCTTTGACTTCGGTCATAGGGATATGGCGGGCTAGGCTTTGGCCGGCTTGGCCGCGGCCTTATTGGCTTTCTTCAGGGTCAGCACCTGGGCGACGGTCCGGCGGAGTTCCCTGACCTCGCGGATGTTGCCGAGCTGCTTGGCGGCGATGCGGAAGCGCAGGTCGCGCAGCTTGTTCCGGGAGTCGACCAACAGCCGATCCAGTTCGACCTCTGATTTTTCGCGTAGATCCTTGATCTTCATAAGGCTGTGGCGGCTAGACTTTCTTGACGAACTGCGTCTTCATCGGCAGCTTATAGGCCTCCCGGTCCATGGCCTCGCGGGCGACGGTCTCGGTGACGCCGTCCATTTCGAACAGGACGGTGCCGGGGCGGATGACGCACACATAGTGGTCGACGGCCCCCTTGCCGCCGCCCATGACCGATTCGTTGCCGTGGTTGGTGATGGGCTTGTCCGGAAAAATGCGGATCCAGATCTTGCCGCCGCGCTTGATGTAGCCGGTCATGGCCCGGCGAGCGGCTTCGATCTGGCGGGCGGTGACCCAGGCCGCGCCCAAAGCCTTCAGCCCGAAACTGCCGAAGCTGACGTAGGTCTTGGTGGTGGCCACGCGCTTATTGCGGGCGCGCCCCTTGTGCATTTTCCGGTATTTGACTTTGGATGGTAACAGCATAATCGTCAGTATCAGGCCGCTTTTCTAACCGGCGCCCGGCGGGCGTACTCCGGGCGGCTGGGCGCCTGCCTGCCGGCAGACAGGGCCGGCTTTTCCTCGGCCGCGGCCGGCTGCTTGCCGACGTCGAAAATGTCGCCGCGGTAGATCCAGACCTTGATGCCGATGGTGCCGAACAGCGTCCGGGCGAAACCCGAGGCGTAATCGATGTCGGCGCGCAGGTTATGCAGCGGCACGCTGCCCCAGGACAGCTTCTCCTCGCGGGCGATCTCGGCGCCGTTCAGGCGTCCTTTGATCTGGAGCATGGCGCCCTTGGCACCGGCCTTCTGGATGCGGTCGAGATGCTGCTTGAGGACGCGGCGGAAAGGCATGCGGCGCTCGGTCTCGCCGATCATCGACTGCAGAACGATGTTGGCCGACAGCGAAGGATTGGTGATCTCGATGACGTTCAGATTCAGGTTCAGCTTATCCTTGCCCTTGCCCAGGAGTCCGCGCAGCTGCTTCTTGAGGTCCTCGATGCCGGTGCCGCCGCGGCCGATGATGAAGCCGGGCTTGGCCGAATGGACGATGATGGTCAGGGCGCGGGCGGTCCGCTCGATGTCAATGCGGTCGACGGCGCTCTCCTTCAACTTGTCCCGCAGGAAGCCCTTGATCTTCATGTCTTCCTGGAGCAGCTTGGCGAAATCGTGTTTGGAAAACCACTTGGAACTCCAAGAGTAGATGACGCCGGTCCTGAAAATTTTCGGATGGACTTTATTTCCCATAGTGGCGGTTACTTAGATTTCGATCGCGCCGGCTTCCCCTCGGTCCGCTTCGTGGCGGGCTTGGCTTCGGCAGTTTTCTTGGCTTCCTTGGCCGGAGCCGCGGCCGCCTTGGCTTTGGCCGCCGGCTTGACCACCGCGGCCGCCGCGCCCTTGGGCGCCGCCGCCGGCCTTTCGGCCAGGACGATGGTGACGTGGGAAGTGCGCTTGCGGATGGGCGCCGCCCGACCGAAGGCCCGGGGACGCCAGCGATCCATGACCGGACCGCCGTCAGCAACGATGGATTTAATGAAAAGATCGGCCTTGTTGAGCTTAAAATTATGCTCGGCATTGGCCATGGCCGATTGCATCAACTTCAAGACCGGGCGGGCCGAGGCTTTGCTCATGAAACTGAGCTGGGCCGCGGCTTTATCCACGTCCATGCCCCGCACCAAGCCGATGACCAGGCGGACCTTTCTGGGCGAAATGCGGAGGTTGCGAGCTTTAGCAATGACTTCCATAGGGGTTTATTTCTTGGCCGCGGGAGCAGCGGTCTGGACAGCCTTGGCCGCGGCCTGATCGGCCACCGCCTTAGCGGTTTCCAGCTCCTTCTGCATCTTGCCGCCATGCTTCACGAATTTGCGCGTCGGCGAGAACTCGCCCAGCTTGTGGCCGACCATGTTCTCGACCACGAGAACCGGGACGTGCACCTTCCCGTTGTAAACGCCGATAGTGTAACCGACCATCTCCGGGGTGATGCTGGACCACCGCGACCAGGTCTTGACGACGGTCTTGTCGGTGGGGCGGAGTTTGGCCAGTTTGGCGAGCAATTTCGGGTCGATCGCCGGACCTTTTTTGAGACTGCGGGACATAAAGCGCTGCGGTTACTTGCGGCGTTTGACGATGAATTTCCAGGACGCCTTTTTCTTATTCCTGGTCTTGACGCCGAGGGCCGGCTTGCCCCACGGGGTCTTCGCGTGCTTCAAACCGATGGGGTTCTTGCCTTCGCCGCCGCCATGCGGGTGATCGACCGGGTTCATGACCTTGCCGCGGACCTCCGGGCGGCGGCCGCGATAACGGGTGCGTCCGGCCTTGCCCCAGCGGATCAGGCGGCGGTCGGGATTGCCGACCATGCCGACGGTGGCCATGCAATTCTTGGAGAACATGCGGATCTCGCCGGAGGGCAGCTTCAACTGGGCGAAATCGCCTTCGACGGCCATGAGCTGGGCGCCCATGCCGGCGCCGCGGGCGATGACGCCGCCCCGGCCCGGGATCAGCTCGATGCTGTGGATCTGGATGCCGACCGGCATCTTGTCGATGGGCATGCGGTTGCCGGGTTTGATCTCGACCTGTTCCTTGGAAGAAACGACCTCCTCGCCCACGGTCAGGCCGTGGGG
The DNA here is from genome assembly GCA_964411975.1 of uncultured Gammaproteobacteria bacterium. Taxonomy (GTDB): domain Bacteria; phylum Patescibacteriota; class Patescibacteriia; order SG8-24; family SG8-24; genus CAYPMU01. The sequence continues at coordinate 3,024 of CAYPMU010000069.1, forward strand.
GGCGATCATGTAGCGCTTTTCGCCGTCCTTGTAATGAAGCAGGGCCAGGCGGGCGCCGCGGTTCGGGTCATACTCGATGGCCGCGACCCTGGCCGGCACGCCGAACTTGCCGCGCAGGAAATCCACGTCGCGGACATAACGGTCGGCGCCGCCGCCGCGATGACGGACGGTGATCTTGCCCTGGGCGTTGCGGCCGCCGGTCTTGCGCTTCGGCGTGATCAGGGACCTCTCCGGCTCCCACTTGGTGATGTCGTCAAAAGCGTCGACGCTGGAAATGCGACGTCCCAATGTGACTGGTCTGTGGATCTTGATCGGCATATTTAGACTCCCTCAAAGGCTGTTATGCTCTCGCCTTTTCCCAAGGTGACGATCGCCTTCTTCATGTCCTTCTGCTTGCCGGAAGTGCGGCCGAAGCGGACCGACTTTCCCTTGACGTTGACGATGTGGACGGCGACCGGCCGGACCCCGTACAGGTCGCGCACGGCGCGGGCCACCTCGATCTTGTTGGCGTCGCGGGATACCAGGAAGCTGTACTTGCCCTGGGCCTGCAGGCGGTCGGACTTCTCGGTGAGCAACGGGGTGACCAGGAGACGGTAGGACTGTCCGGCGCCTTCCCGGGCCAACGGGCCGCGGGTCATGGTTTTGGGCGCCTTCTTCTCGGCGGACGCCGGAGCGGCCGCCTTCTTCTCGTCCTTGGCCTTATCCTCTTTCGGCGGCAGGGCCAGGTTCTGCTTTTTTGAGAGTTTGCTGAAAATTCCCATATCTTAGAGGATCAGGCTTTGGCTTTCTTGCCGTAAGTCTTTTCGAACTGTTCGACCGCCTCCGGACTCAGCACCAGACCGTCGGCCTTGAGCACGTCGATCAGGCTGACGCTGCCGGCGCCGAGCAGGCGCACGGTCTTCAGGTTGCGAACGCTGCGGGACAGCAGGTCGCTGCGTCCGGCATTGACCAGGACCAACTTGCCCTTGACCGGCAGTTTACCGAGCATGACGGCGGTATCCTTGGTCTTGCCGGTCTTGGAATCCAGGGACTCAAGCAGCACCAGCCGCTCATTGGCCACCTTGTCGGACAAGGCCATGAGCAAAGCCTGGCGGCGGCTCTTGCGGTTGATCTTCTTGGTGTAATCGCGCTCTTTGCGCGGACCCCAGGTGATGCCGCCGCCGACCCAGATCGGAGAACGGCTGGAGCCGTGACGGGCGCGGCCGGTGCCCTTCTGTTTCCAGGGCTTCTTGCCGCCGCCCCGGACCTCGCCGCGGGTCTTGGTGTGGGCCAGTGGCTTGCGGGCGCTGGCCTGAATGCCGACCATGACCTCATGGACCAGGACCGGATTGACGGCGACGCCGAAGACGTCGGCTTTGAGGTTCTTCTCGCCGACGACCTTACCTTCCGTGTTGTACAGTTTCACTTTAGGCATAGGCTAGTTCCAGGATCGCTTAGATTCAGTGCCGCCCGAGACCATCACGATGGAACCGTGAGCTCCGGGGACGGCGCCTTTGACCGCCAGAATACCCTTGGCCGCGTCGACCTCGATGACCTCCAGGTTCTTGACCGTGACCTGGTCGACGCCCATATGGCCGCCCATGCGCAGGCCCTTGAATACGCGCTGCATGCCGCCGGAACCGATGGAACCGGGCATGCGCAGGTTGTCCTTATGGCCGTGAGTGCGCGGGCCGCCGCGGAAATGATGCCGTTTGACCACGCCCTGGAAGCCCTTGCCCTTGGAGACGCCGGAAACTTCGACGAACTCGCCGGGCGTGAACTGGGCGGCGTCGACGGTGCCGCCGACGGCGAAACCGCTGGCGTCATCGACGCGGAACTCCTTGAGCGTCTTGAAATTCTCGCCGGCGGCCTTGAGATGGCCGGCGACGGGCTTGGTCGGATGTTTCTCCCGGCCGCAGCCGATCTGGACCGCGGTATAGCCGTCCTTGTCCTGGGACTTCACCTGCGTCACCTTGCAGACGCCGGCCTGAAGCAGGGTGACCGGCACGACCGTGCCGTCCGCCCGGAACCTCTGGGACATTTCCAGTTTTTTAGCGATGATGAACTTCATATCTTTGCTTATTCGGCCCTCGTTGCTTCCCGAGCTGGCTTGCCACGGGAAGGCGGGGCGACAGTGGTAAACGAAAAGCCAGAAGTTTTTTCATCTTCCGCCGCGCGGAAGAGCGAACAAACTTCTAGCCTCTCCCGTTTCTTCGGCATGGCAACATCCGTTGTCGTCAGGCTATTGGCCGAAAAACGTTCGCCGTCTGTTGACGGAACTAGAGTGTAGGCTGTGATTTGTCGTGTATTCCCGGGTTGTGAATCTCCTTTGCCGGCCGGGAGAGGACGGAGGTTTTCCTCGCGGATCTTTCTCCGTCTCTCCCCGCCGACGTCTTTTTTCTGCTGGTTTTTTACATCTTTATCTCCACATCGACGCCCGCGGGCAGGTTCAGGTTGGTCAGGGCTTCGATGGTCTTGGGAGTCGGTTCGAATATGTCGACCAGCCGCTTGTGCACGCGCATCTCGTACTGTTCGCGCGCGTCCTTATGGACGAAGGTAGAGCGGTTGACCGTGTATTTGGTCTTTTCCGTGGGCAGCGGCACTGGGCCCCTGACCGTGGCTCCGGACCGCTGGGCGGTCTCGATGATGGTCCGGGTCGATTGGTCGATGATCTTGTGATCATACGCCCGAATCTTGATCCGGATGCGCTGCCGGCTTTCCTCTTCGGTCTTGGTGACTTTCTTGGGTTCAGTGGCCATCGCCGTGGAGCTTAGGGTTTAAAGACCGGACAATTCAGGCTTATTTGGTGATCTTGACCACCGCGCCGGCGCCGACGGTCTTGCCGCCCTCGCGGATGGCGAACCGCTGCTTCTCTTCCAGAGCGACCGGGGTGATCAGCTTGATCTGCAGCTCGACGGTATCGCCGGGCATGACCATTTCCACGCCCGCGGGCAATTCGACCTCGCCGGTGACGTCGGTGGTGCGGATGTAGAACTGCGGCTTGTAACCCTTGAAGAACGGCTTGTGGCGGCCGCCCTCTTCCTTGGTCAGGGCGTAGACCTTGCCCAGGAACTCGGTGTGCGGGGTGACGGAGCCGGGCTTGATCAGGACCATGCCGCGCTCGACGTCCTCTTTCTTGATGCCGCGGAGCAGCAGACCGGCATTGTCGCCGGCGCGGCCCTCGTCGAGCTGCTTATTGAACATTTCAATGCCGGTGACGACGGTCT
>CAYPMU010000070.1:0-6161 GCA_964411975.1 uncultured Gammaproteobacteria bacterium
TGCCCAGATGGAGCGCGATGGCCAGCGCCTGAGCCTCGAACTGCCGGAGGCAGTAGACCGTTTGGGCGTACTCATTGTCGCCCAGCAGCAGCTTCGCGCCGCGCGCGGTCCGGTAGGCCGCGGCGGCGTAGAGCGCCGCGCCGCGGACCAGGCCGCGGACGCGTCCGGCAACGGCCAGGATGACGCTGGCCGCAACGTCGCCCAGTCGGCGCGCCTGGGTCAGGAGAGCTTGCTTCGTCCCCGGTTTGCTGATCGATACGTCACTCATGTGCGACTCCTTGGAATGAGCCGAAAAGGCTTGTTAAGGTACGACATCCGCACAATACGGACGTGTCTTCATATCATAAATTAGCCAAAATGTCAAGATGAATGCCGCCGGCGGACGCTCCCCTGCCGCACTTGATCCTGGCCCGGCCGCCGCTGTTCGGCCTTATTTCGTCCGTCGAACGCCCGGTCTTGACGGCTGCCGCGGTTCGGGTATGATGGATAATGATTATCCACTAGATGATCGTATGAGATTATCGAAACAGGATGTCGCCAAGCGCGTCGCCAACTTCAGGATGGTCTGCCGGGAGCGGGGTCTGCCGGTGACCGTCGAAAAACTGGCAATTTTTGAGACGGTCGCTTCGACCACCAGCCACCCCACGGCCCAACACATACATACCGTGATGCTGCGCCGGTTCCCCCGGATGTCCCTGGCCACCGTCTATAAGAACCTCGGCCAGTTCTGCCGGCTGGGACTGGTACGGGAGATACGGATGGCGACGGGAACTTCCCGGTATGACGCCGACCTCAGCCTGCACGCTCATGTCTTTCATCTGGCATCGGGCGAGATGGCCGACGTCGCCCTGAAAGCCCCGTTGCCCCTGCCGGACGGCGTGGGGGCCGCCTCCGTCGATCATGTCTCGCTCGTTTATTATTTGCGCTGAATCAATGCAAACTATGCTCAGACTCAATCAGCCGGCCCCGGATTTCAACGGCGTAGCCGCGTATCAGGACAAGGAATTCAAGAACGTCAATTTGGCTGACTACCGCGGCCAGTGGCTGGTGCTGCTGTTCTACCCGCGCGATTTCACCTTCATCTGCCCCACGGAGCTGCGCGGTTTCGTCCAGCACCAGGCCGAATTCAAGGAAGCCAACTGCTCGATCGTCGCCGCCTCGACCGACTCGACCTGGTCCCACAAGGCCTGGTTCGAGCGCGATCTGCCGGAGGTGAATTATCCGGTCCTGGCCGATACCAACCTCAGCCTGGCCCGGGCCTACGGCGTCCTCAACGAGACCGACGGTTCGGCCGAGCGCGGCCTGTTCATCATCGACCCCGAAGGGACGGTGAAGTACGTCCTGGTGTCCGCCGGCTCCGTCGGCCGCTCGGTCAAGGAGACCCTGCGCGTCCTCAAGGCGCTGCAAACCGGCGACCTGTGCCCGCTGGACTGGGACAAGGGGCAAAAAACCCTGGGCAAGGCCTAGGAGTCGCGACAATGCTTGTCGTGAGACCGCCCGTGATACCGCCGGGCGGTTTTTCATATAAAAAACACCCTCAAGCGAGGGTGTTCAGCCGTCCGATCACCGGCTACCGGGGTTGTCCGGCGAACAGACCGGGTCCAGGCCGTCGAACTCCGGAGCCACGAAGACGTGGAAGCAGCCGATACGGGGCTCTTCGGTGGCCAGTATCAGGCCGCGCGCTTCCAGCTCCAGCAGTTTTTTCCGGACCCACTGCTTCTGGGGCCAGGTCAGACCGTTCAGGGAGATGTCCACGGTCGACCCCGTGGGGTGGGTCGATTCCTTGGCCGCGGAGCGGTTGGATTCGCGCAGACGCGACTGGTAGGTCTTGGGCCGGACCAGCGAGGTCACGGCGAACCTGAAACCCAGTTCGACATGGGCCCGGCCGAGGAACTGGTCGATGAACTCTTTGACCCAGGGGCGGGCATGAACGTAGAGTTCGGCCTTGTCCGGATCCTCCTCGCCCAGCTCTTCATCGATGAAATAGCTCGCGGTGTCGCTCAGCGGCACCAGTTCGCCGGCCGCGATCGCCTGTTCCAGGCGTTGCCGGTCGCGGTAGCGTTCCAGCTTGCCGGCATCGGCGCGGCGGTTCTCTTCGGCCAGAGCCTCGGCCGAGGGCAAGAGGCTGGGCAGCCGCGGCGGGCGGCCATTGCCGCCGGCCGCCGCCGTTCCTCCGGCCAGAAGGGCGCAGACGGCCGCCGCGGCGGTCCAGGACAGGCATTTTTGTGCTCGGTCCATCCGAACCTCCAAGCATGGAGACAAAAGGAACACTCTGGAAAAATAAGGCAAATCCCGGCTTAAGTCAACGGCGGCCGGCCTGGTGCGTCTGCCCGGCGCCGGTCCGTTGACTCGTACCCGGTTTCCTGCTTATATGCGCTGGATGGGGTCGCTCCCCCGTCGCGTTCATTAAAACCATAGGAGAACATCATGCGACACCTGAGATCAGCTTTGGCCTTGGTTTTTTCCCTGTCCGCCTGCGGCGACGATGGCCCGGATTTCTGGGACGATCGGCCGGTCGACGGGCAGTATCGCGTCACCGTTTCCCAGCAGCGGAACACCTGCGCCGAGGACGGCCCGGGACCGGATGAGACGGCCGTCATCGACATGTTCCTGCGGACCGACGGTCTCTACGACCTGCGCCACGGGGTCTGGTGGCTGCCCCTTGATTTCAACGTCGAGGGCGTGGCCCGGCCCGGAGGCAACGTCGATCACGAACGGACGTGGAAGTCCGGCGACGGCAAGACGACCTACCGTTACGCCATCAAGGGCACGGTGACCCCGGACGAGATGGACCTGAAAGTGGAATTCCGCGGCACTAAGGACTGCATCGAAGAGATCACGCTGCGGGGTCCGCCGCGCGGCCTGCTCGATCCGGCGCAACTGGACGGCTATTACGTCCTGGCGACGACGCCGTTCGGCTATGTCTGCGGCGGCGATCCGGCCACCCCGGGTGAGACCTGGAACACCATGGCCGCGATCACCGCTCCGGCAGCCGATAACGTCTGGCTGAAGCTGCATGACGGGTCCTACCTGAATCCGGCCCCTCCGGCAGCCGACGGCAGCGTCGATTGGCAGGGCGTGCTCTACTACCCGCTGGGCATGTTCGACCTGCCGCTGGACGCCACGCTTCAGGGCCGTTACGGCCCGGCTGACGTCGATCTGGTGCTGGGATACCGATTCCCCGGCCAGGAAGGCGACGGCGTCGATTGCCGGATGCTCACCGCCTTCAAGGGCGTCAAGCGCCTGCCGTCCGTCGCTTCCGTGGACAACGAGTACCGGGCCAGGTTCACCGTCACGCACGACTGCACCGAGGACGGTTCCACCGTCAGCGAGGTCAGCGAAGGCCAGTTGCGCCTGCTGGGGCAGTCGGCTGACCGCATCGAGCTCTGGGATGCCGTGAACCACGTCCTGTTGTCCGTCGACGGCGACAGCCTCTCCGCCGATATCGGCGGCGTCGCCGTCGGCTTCACCGGGTCGTATCGCGGCACGCTCACCCCTCCCTTTCTGGAGTACCGGGCCGAGTACGTCATCTTCGACGAGGCCGGCTCGCCGGCCTGCTCGTTCAGCGAGATCGTCGAGCGCGGGCACGGCCGCTACGTTTTCGAGTGAACCCGCTTTGACCGTCATCCCGACGGTTCAGGAGGCAGCATGATAAGGATAGTCGCAGCGGTCGCGTCGATGTCGATCTTGGCCGGTTGCACTGGCGGCGCGGCGGTCCGCCCCGGTCCCGGCAGCGCCCGGACCGGCGAATGGCGGCAGCTGCCGGCGGAAACCGCCGGACCTGCCGGCATCGCCCTGGAGAACGTCAGGACCAAGGCGGTCGTCACCGTTACATTCATGGCCGCCGGCCGGCCGATCCTGGACGTGGTCGGCGCGGCAGCGCTGAGACTGGCGGCCAATGGCGCCGATGTGGACGACCCGGTCCTTGCGGCCGACGGCCGTCGCGCCGGTTTCGCCTGGTCGATGACCGGCTCCGCCGGTCAGGTCCGGGGTCGGGTGACGGTGAAGTCGCTCGATCCTCCCCGGCCGTTGGCCATAGTGGTCGGCGTCTGGCCGGCCGGATTTGACGAGGAGATGGCCCGCGATTTTGAGGCCATCGTCAACGGCGTCAACGGTCGTTGACGCTCCCGGCCGCGGCCGGCCATTCCCCTCCCCCGTTCTCTTGAGCGGGGGAGGTTTTTTAAAAAAAAGCATCCCGGTCTTGGGGATGCTGGAGGGATAGAAGCTATCGCTGCCGGATGGTCAGAACGGGAGAAGCCCGCGCTCTTCGGCCCAGGCGAGCAGACGCGACTGCTGCGTGTCGGTGAGGTTGATATTGACGCTGCCGTCAACGTAACCTTCGCCGCAACCGACGCACAGCGAGCCATTGATGGCCCAGTCGGCGGCGGTCCGGCCGCAACCGATGCAGGTTTCGAGGATCGATCCGCAGCCGCTGCAGACCGGCTGGCCGCCGGCGCCGGGATCTTCATCGCTGCTGCCGTAGGTCCCGCCGCAAGCGCAGGTCGTCTTGATATCAGCCATGTCGGCCTCCTTGGTGCACGCCGTGAAAGGAACGACTTATTGAAGCATTTTCCGCCTGGTTCTGTCAATCCTGCCGGTCGTGGCTCGGTCCCCGGCTGCCGGCTATTGACGCGGCCGCGGACGGGGTTTAAGGTCGAGACAGGTCCTTGCAAGCCGTAAACTTCGCGCCGGCCGCGCCGGCGGAAAGAGGAGGATGAAATGACCAGGTTGGTTCGGTTCGGCTGCGCCGCTGCGTGTCTCGCTTTGTGTCTGGCCTCCTGTGCCGGCAGCCGCACGGCGGTCGTTCCGCCGCCCGCGCCGGTCCCAGCCGCGTCCGAATTGCCGCAGATCCTGCCCCTCGAACCGGGGCCGATCCCGGACGGCTGGACCTTCGCCGGCCTGAACGGCCCGGTGGTCGCTTTCGTCAATCTCGAGCTGCGGGCCAAGGTCCAGTTCTCGTTCTACCCGGCGGCCACCGGCACTCCGGAGGCCTATGTCCGCCTGGTCATCTCCCGGTCGGCCGGTTCCCCGGCGCGATTCGGAGATGTTGCCGTCGCGGCCGACGGCACCGAGGCTTCGGTCGACGTGACCATGGCCGCCGTCGGCGAGGAGCCGGCCAAAGCCGGCCGGCTGACGGCCAGGTCCTTTCCGGGACGCACGGCCTACGGCGCGGTCCTGCTGGGCCTATGGCCCGCGGAACGCGACGCCGAGATGCAACTGCTGTTCGAGACCTTTAAGACCTGGATGCGGCTCAAGTAAGGACATCGAACAAGACGGCTCAAAGACCGACCCGATCACGGGTCGGTCATTTTATTTCGCAAAAATAAAGACCCGATCCCAGAAGGGATCGGGTCGGTGATCAGGTCGTGCGCGGTCCGAGGAGGACCGCGATGTCCTGTTCGCTGAGGGTTTCGCGCTCGATGAGCGCCCGGGCCAGGCGTTCCAGGTCGTCGCGATGCTCCTCGAGGAGCTTCTTGACGGCCTGGTAGCAGTCCGAGGTCAGCTTGTCGATGGCCTCGTCGATGCGTTTGGCCGCCGCTTCGCTGTAGTCCTTGTCGCCGTAGCCGTAGTCCAGGAAAGCGGCCCGGTTCTTGGAACCATAGGTCCGCAGGCCCAGATCGCCGGCCATGGCGTAGTCGCAGATCATGCTGCGGGCGAGCCCCGTGGCCCGCTCCAGGTCGTTGGAAGCGCCGGTGGTGATGTCGCCGACGAACAGCTCTTCGGCGGCCCGGCCGCCCAGGAGCGACTTGAGCATGGCGATCAGTTCGCCCTTGGAATGCAGCTTCTTGTCTTCGTGCGGCAGGAACAGGGTCACGCCGCCGGCCATGCCGCGCGGGATGATCGAGACCTTGCGCACCGGATCGCAGTCCGGGGTGAACCAGCCGACCAGGGTATGGCCGGACTCGTGGTAGGCCACGACGCGCTTGAGCTTGTCGCTGATGACCGCGCTCTTGCGTTCGGCGCCCATCAGGATCTTGTCCAGCGCGTAGTCCACGTCGGACATCTCGATGGCGCTCTTGCCCATCTTGCCGCCCCGCAGGGCCGCTTCGTTGAGCAGCTCCTCCAGGTCGGCGCCGGTCATGCCGGACGTGCCGCGGGCGATGATCTTGAGATCGACGTCCGGGCCGAACGGCTTGCCTTTGGCGTGGACCTTGAGGATG
>CAYPMU010000071.1:0-6138 GCA_964411975.1 uncultured Gammaproteobacteria bacterium
CCAGGTCGTTCTGGTCCTTGGGGGCCACCAGCAGCCCCGCGAGCAGCTCCCCCAGCAGCGCGCGATCGTCGAAGGCCAGCCGGCTGATCACGGCGTGCCCCGAGCGCAGGTACTCCAGGTCCCGTTCCGGGAAGGTGATGCCGTAATAATACAACGGGGCGCGGCCGGCCAGTTCGGGCAGGGCGGCGAAGGTCGACTCGCTGCGCAGCGGATACATCACCCGGCGTTCGGGAAAGAGCAGCTTGTCCGCCCGGTCGACGATGATCAAGGACGCGGGATCGGTCGCGGCCAGGACCTGCCGGACCTCCCGGTCGTAACGGATGAGATTGGCGCGCATGGCCAGCAGGCCCTCGCCCGGGGCCGTCAGCACCGACCAGCCGGAAAACGCCGCCACCGCGGCCAGCGAGCCGGCCAGGAACAGCCGGCGTTTGCCGCCGGACAGCCTGCCGGCCGCGGCCTGGAGGGCCCAGGCCACGGGCACGACGGACAGGACGAACAACGGCAGCCAATAACGGAAATAGGAGGAACCGATGGTCACGGCCGATGGGTCGGGATTGTCATGGAAGGACCAGCTGCCGTAGAAAAGCACCAGCCAGACCGCGGCCGCGCCGCCGGCCAGGACGAAGGCGAGCCGCCCGCGGTCGACCGGCTCCCGCCGCCGGCCGCGGATGAAGACGACAGCGGCGAAGACCAGCGCCGCGCCGACCAGGACCGACCACCACCAGAAGAAACCGACGCCGTAGGTCAGGAAATTATCGAGGGCCGTCCGGGGCGCGAAGCCGAGCGGGAAAAGATAGGGCTGGAGGCCGCCCAGGAGCCGGGCGCCGCGCCCGGCCGGGAGTTCGTCGACCGGCACGCCGCCCAGGCCCGGACCGTAGCCGGTGCCGGTCCAGCTGCCGTAAAGCGACCGGTTCAGGCCCAGGAACGGCAGCAACAGCAGCGCGGCGAAGCACGCGAACAGGACCAGTTTGGACCAGGATAATTTCCTGAAAGCGACGGCGACCAGCACGGCCGCGGCCAGGGCCAGCCAATAGACCTCCGAGAGGCGGACGGCCAGGGCCAGCCCGAACAGGGCGCCGGCCAAAGCCCCGTCGGCGCGCCAAAAGACGTCCCAGCGGCGGCGCGGCCGGTCGCCGCGCGACGCGGCCAGGGGCGAAACCACCAGGAACCAGGCCGCCAGGATGACCAGCGCCATGAACAGCATGTTGGGCATGAACGCCCGGCTGGCCTGATACCACCAGACCGGATTGACCAGCAGCAGCAGCCCGGCCAGCCGGCCGGTCCCGCGGCCGAACAGCTTGCCGCTGACCGAGGCGAAGGCCGCGGCGGCCAGCACGGACAAAAAAGCCGTGAAGAAAGGCGCCGCTCCCAGGCCGAAGACCTTGGCGACGACGCCAAAGATGACCGGCAGGCCGATGAAACCGCCCGGGACCAGGAAATCGTCGACCACGCGGATGCTGCGGGGATGGACCAGTCCGGGCGCGACCAGATTCAGCGGCTCGAAAGAATACAGCCAGCCGGTCTCGGCGAAATTCTTGACGAAGAAATAGTTGGCGTTCTCGTCCGGGGAATTGAAACGCAGCGGCGCCGCCAGGACCAGGAAAGAATAGGCCAGGAAAAAAACCGCCCCCAGAGCCGCTAACGAGATCGCTTTGACGAGCATCGCGGACTTCATTTGATCCTGGTTAAGACGCTGACCACGGCGAAAATGACGGCCAGGGCCAGCGTGCTCATGGAAAGGTCGGTCAGCAGGTCGATCTTCAGCCAGACGGCGATGAGCAGGAAAAGGATGGCGATGACCTCGGAGACCATCTTGATCTTGCCCCAGACGTTGGCCGGCTCGATCTTGCCGTGCCGGGAGCGGTACCAGCCGAAAATGATGATGGCCGCCTCGACCGCCAGCAAGGTCATGCCCAGCGCGTAGTTGATATGCTGAAGGACGATGAGATACAGGACCGAACCGATGAACAATTTGTCGGCGACCGGGTCATAGAGTATCCCCCATTCGGTGATCTGGCGCCGCACCCTGGCCAGGGACCCGTCCAGGGCGTCGGTAAAAGCGATGAACAGGAACAGCGGCACGCCCCAGGCGTAATTCCCGACGCTGAGCAGATACAGGACCATTGGTATCAGGAAGATCCGGCCCAGGGTGATGTAATTAGGCTTGACCCAGGCGGGGATGAGCGGTATCAGCGTGGCCTGCAACAAACGATCATGCGGCAGCAGGACGACCTCCTTATTCCAACGGTCGGTCGCGCTGGATGACCAGAAAAACATAGATGTTTCTGTGCTACAATACGGACTATGGGTCCGACTTCACTGAAAAAGTATACATTTTTTACGTTCATTTTCACAGCCGCGGCGCTCATCGCGCTGTTTTTGCCTGAAGGGAATAAGGCCGGACCGGTGCTGGCCCTCGCTTATTTCCTGGGCCACGGCCAGATGGTCGGCGGCCGGTTCCTGCCCAAGGAGCCCCGTTTATGGCGGGGTTTGCTCGGCACCCTTATATTCCTGGCGTCCTTGGTCACGGCCGCCAGCCTGGCTTATTACTTCTATCGCCTGGACCTGCTGGCCACCGGCATTCTGCTCATTTTGACGCCGGTCGCACTGGGACTGATACCGGAGAATAACGACCACCTGACCGGCTTGGTCGGCAGCCTGAGGATCTCGGTTCCGGCGAGGGCGGCCGGAATGAAGACCTGGCTGGGACGGGCCGCCGCCCTGGCCCTGACCGCGGTCAACCTGCTGCTGCTCAATTACGGCTTCAGCCTGCTCCGGAGCGGCGCCAGCGACATCGCCATGCGCTCGCCGTGGGACCACGTGCCGCGGATGTTCTTCGTGGTCTTCTTTTTGGCCGCCCTGGGGATCTTCACTGTCGCTTATTCCGGTCTGATCGGCGAATGGGCCCTCCTGCCGGCGGCCGGGCTGGCCTTCCTGGCCGTTAGCGCGGCCGCTGCCGTCTACGCCGTGGGTTTCGGATTCGATCCCTTCATCCACCAGGCCACCGAAGCGGTCATCTACCGCCTGGGAGCGATCGAACCCAAGCCTTTCTATTACGTCGGCCAGTATTCCCTGGTGGTCATCCTCGCCCGCCTGACCAGAGCCGGCGTGGCCGCGGTGGACACCTATCTTGTGCCGGCGGCCTTCGCTCTCACCCTGCCGGTCGCTTATTGGAGCCTTAAACGCGCCTTTGGCTGGTCCGGCCGCGCCGCGGCCGCGGCCTCCCTGGCGCTGCTGCTCCTACCGCTCTCGCCCTTCATCGCCACGACGCCCCAGGGCCTGGCCGACGCCCTGGCCCTCATGACCTTCTTCCTGGCCCTGCCCGTGTGCGCCGAAAAGGCGCTGCCCCGGCCGGTGCTGGTGCTGCTGGCCGCGGCCGTGACCCTGGTGCATCCGCTGGCCGGCATCCCGCTGGCGGTCTTCGTGGCCATCCTGCTGGTCCTAACGGCCCGCGAACGGCGCGGCGGCGTCGGTTTATGGCTGGTCCTGCTCCAGCTGTTCCTGGCCGGCTGTATCGCCCTGCCGCTGGCCTTCATGGCCAACGCCCGCGTTTCCGACGCCGGCGTAGCGGTCAGCGAGACCCTGCTGAGCGCGCCGACCGGCCTTTTCGAGGAGCTGACCGGCGCCGGCATCGTCTCCCGGCAGTTCAACGCGGCTTTCGATTTCGTCTATTTCTGGAGGACGGTGCGCCAGGCGGTCATCGCCCTGGCCGGGCTGGCCGGGCTGGCGCTGCTCGTCGGCCGCCGCCTCAACGGCGCGCTGGCCTACGGCGTCAGTTTCATCGTCTTCCTGGTCAACTACTTCCTGCTGCTGTCCGTGGTCCGTTTCCCGTTCCTCATCGAATACGAGCGCTCCAACTACGCCGACCGCATCCTCGACCTGGCCCTGTTCCTGCTGGCCCCGCCGGCCCTCTACGCCTTCGGCCGGCTCATCAGCCGCGTCCGGCGCGGTTTTCCGCCTCTGAAAGTCGGCTTGGCCCTGGGCCTGGCCGCCCTGGCCGTGAGTTCGCTCTACCTGGCCTATCCCCGCCGCGACAAGTACGAAAGCAGCCGCGGCTGGTCGACCGGGGCCGCCGACCTCGCCGCGGTGCGCCGCATCGACCAGGACGCCGGCGGCGCTCCCTACGTGGTCCTGGCCAACCAGGCGGTGGCGGCCGGCGCCGTCCGCGAGCTGGGTTTCCGCGCCTACTACCCTTCGCGCGACCCCGAACGTCCGGGGGAGATCTTCTTTTATCCCATCCCGACCGGCGGGCCGCTGTACGCCGACTTCCTGGAAATGAACTCCAGCCTGGGTGCGGCGGCGACGGCCGCCAGGTCCATGGACCTGACCGGCGTCGACACCGTTTATTTCGTCGTCAACAATTACTGGTGGCACGCGCAGAAGATCGTGTCGGCGGCCAAACGCCAGGCGGACGCCTGGTGGACCATCGACAACAGCGACTACGTCTTCAAGTACGTCCGGAAGCGCTAGGGCGGCCGGCCCGCGCCCGGACGCAACGTAAAAACGGCCGCTGAGCCGTTTTTTTTCGCGCTCTCCCGCCGATGATCACTCGCCCCGATAGGTCCGCAGCAACTCGGCCAGGTGGCGGTCGATGCCGAGCCCGGCCGCTTTCTCCCGGGCGGCGGCGGACCTGGCCGGCCAGGCTGGCGCTTCCTTCTCGGCGCGGTCGAGCGCGGCGATGAGTCCGGCGCGGTCGCCGGGGGCGAACAGGAAGCCGTCGACGCCGTCAGCCACCAGCTCGGGAATGCCGCCGCTGGCGGCCGCGATGACCGGCGTGCCGCGGCTGAAGCTCTCCCCGATCACCGTGGGATGGTTCTCGATGACCAGCGACGGCAGCACCGCGTAAGACGCCCGGTCGTAGGCCTGCCGGAGCGCTTCGCCTTCCAGCCGCCCCAGCCAGCGGATGCCCGGCGCGTCCTTCGTCAATTCCCGCAATTCGTCGCCGCGGGCGCCGTCCCCGGCGATCTCCAGGACGGCCCGGGCGCTGCCCGGCCACTCGGCCCAGGCGTCGAGCAGGAAGCGGATGCCTTTATGCTCTTCGACCTGGCCGACGAATAGGAATACAGGTGATCCCGGCGGCCTGCCCACCGAAGCTTCAGCGGAGGTGGGAGCCGGATTCGGCAGGACCGCCGCCGCGGAATTTTTGAAAAAACCGCGCTCCCGATGCCGGTCCAGCAGAAAACGGGAGGGACTGATCACGACCGCCGGTGAACCGAATAACCGCTTCATCAGGGCGATATAGACCCGCGCGGCCGGACCGGGACGACGCAAAGCGGCGGCGTCCAAAAGCCCGGACGGATGCAGTAATTGGACGTCGTGGAGCGTGTGAATGTGCCTTATTTTAAGCTTACGAATGGCCCGCGGCGCCAAAAAACCCAGACCCATCAGATTATGGGTATGGACAACGTCCGGAGACTCCCGCCGCAGCAATTCGGTCAGCCGACGGGCGCTGCTCCGGTTGAAGATATCCAGCAGGTGCCAGACCAGGCGGACGAAGAAACCGTGCCGGCCGGCATCGGAATAAAAAAAGATGTTCGCCGGGCGGTACCTGACCACCTTAACCCCCGGCGCCTGCGGGTCGGCGGACCCGTCGTCCCGGCCGGCGGCGGCCGAACCGGCGATGACCGTCACCTGATGCCCGGCCGCGGCCAGGGCCGCGGCTTCGGCCTGAACCACCCGCTCGGCACCGCCGCGGGCGTTGTCGCCGTAAAGGTTGGAGATCAGGCAGATCTTCATGCGCGCGCGGCCGGCGGCTCTACGCGGAGCAGGTCGGCGACCAATTGGCCCAGCTTTTTCAGCCGGATGTCCTGGCCATATTCCTCGACGGCCATCTTGCGGGCGGCCAGACTGAACCGCCGCCGCATGACCTCGTCGTCGAGCAGTTCATCGATCTTGTCGGCCAGCGCGGACACGCTGCCGGGCGGCACCCGGAAACCGGTCTCGCCATGGCGGACGATGGTCCGCACGCCGGGCAGGTCCGACGCCACGACCGGCAAGCCGCTGGCCAGCGCCTCAAGGGCCGCCACGCCGAAAGCTTCCGAACGGTCGACCGAAGGAAAAGCGAAGACGTCGGCCAGACGGAAATGGTCCGGCAACTCCTCCTCGCTGACCCCGCCGGCGAAGACCGCCCGGCCGCCC
>CAYPMU010000072.1:0-6119 GCA_964411975.1 uncultured Gammaproteobacteria bacterium
GCACCGTGCGTTCGGAACGGTTGCGCTCGACCTCGAGATAGGTCAGGAAATCGCTGATCAGGACGGCTGACTGGGGCATGAATACATTATACGACACAAATGGCTGATCGCCAAACAACCCTCCGCCCCGAACTGATCTTGCTTATTTCAGCCAAGATCCGGACAGGGGACTGTCCCCTTTGTGGAGAGCGGAAAGTTGGGGAACGCTAAAAAGCTGAGAATATAAAGCGGCGACGCGATGACTCCGCCGCTCTGTCGCTTCAGCGCCCCAACCCCTTCCGTGTTAAAAAACGACCCCGCAAGAGCGGGGTCGATCTAAAGCGGACGCGAGTTCAGCATCCGCTCGAAGATCTGAGCCTGTTCGATGGCGTCGTCCAGGGCGTTGTGCGTGTGCCGCCGCTGCGGCCGGAAACGCCTGGACACGTACCGCTTGGAAGTGAGCTCCCAAGGACAGCCGGCCAGGCCCATGTAGTAGGCTTTCATGTCCAGGCCGCTGTGTCCGAAAGGCGAGTGGCCGAGGAACTGGAAGAAGTACCAATGGACGAACATCCAGTCGAAAGTGGCGTTGAACGCCACGAACACCGGACGGCGGCGCCGGGAAACATAGAGTACCCAGGCCGCGAACTGGCGCATGACCGCGGCCGGATCGGCGCCCTTGGCGCGCAGCTGGTCCAAGGTCACGCCGCAGGCGGCAAGGTCTTCCTCCAGGCAATTGTCGTTGAGCAGCCGGAGTTCGGCGAAGAACGTCCGGTGTTCGCTGCCGACGACGCAGGCTCCCAGCTGATACATGCTGAACGTGCCGGGCACGGGACCGGTGGTCTCGACGTCCACGGAAATATAGGTCTCGCGCATTCTGCCTCCTGTCTGGTCGCTGCAAAGATCTCGTGTTTCCGAAGAAAAGGTCTGATAAGAATACGGTCGAGAAAGACGATTGTCAATGCGCCGCGGCATAAAAAACAGCCCGCGGGCGGCGGGCCGTTCACCAGAAGATCGGTCCTTGGGAGGTGTTCTCCTGCACCAGAAGGTCGAACCGGATCCCCCCGTGCAGGTTCTGCCGGCCAAGATCACGGGTGCGGGTCAGGTTCCGGCCGTAACCGAGATACGGCCCGACCTGGAGATGCCGGCCGGCGACTCCCAGGAACGGCAGGCTGGCGCGCCACAGGGCGGCACAGTCGACGAACGCCGCGCCGATGCGGCCGTCGGACGAGACCGTGCTGTAACCGCCGCACTCCCCGCGCAAACCGTCGTCGGCCAGGATATAGAGGAAGCCGCTGCGGGCGCGGATCCGTCCGACCGAACCGGCCTCGAGATGAGTCTCCCGCGTCAGCACCCACGGAGAACCGCGATCGATGAGGTAATAATGGGCGTGCAATCGCAGGCCGTGCCGGCCGTCGAAACCGGGGAACCGCAGCTGGCCGTTGAAGACCAAGAGATCTGTGGCGATAGCGTTCAGGTCCGGACCGAAACCGAACTGATCGTCGGCCGCGTTATGGGCCGAATAATGGTAGAACCCGACACGCCAGGCATCGCCGATCGGGACGTACAAGGCCGTCGCCAATCCCACGGTGTTGATGTGATACCCCGAGCCCTCGGACGGCGGCACGTCAGTGAAAGGCTGGAAATCCCAGTGCAGCCAGCGGCCGCGCAAGGCGCCGCTCAGCTGGAACCGGGCCTGGGTCGCATCGAGCCTGTTGCCGTCGACGGTATATTCTCCGGTCGAGGCGACGATCTCGGCCGGGGTGAAACCCCAGGCATTAACGAGCGCCGAAGCGCGAATGTCGGTCTCCCAGCCGCTTTCGCCGCTCGCGTCGGCAGGTTCCCCGCCGGCGAAGGCGGTCGAAAATGCCGGAAAAAACCCGCAAGCCCCGATCAGGATCGGCGCAAACCCGATGTTCAAGCCCATGATCGACCTCCTCGAGTTTTAAAGAACGCACTTCTGCCCATTAAAGGGTCAACCGCGGCCAAAGTCAAGATGCGGACGGTAAACAGCCGATGACCGCTCCGGCATCCGACACTTGCCAGAACCGGATACCCCTGCTATCATCAGCCCGTAACTCCTACGCCCTTTCGGCTGAATTAGGCTGAAAGGAGCGCTAATCCGGGCTTATTGGCTTACCGCCTCAGCCCGCCGCAAGACCTTATGCTCGACAAGAAGCAAAAGGAAAAAATAATCGAGAAGTTCAAGACGCACGATTCGGATACCGGCTCACCGCAGGTCCAGATCGCCATCCTCACCGCCGAGGTCAAGGACCTGACCGACCATCTTCTCACCCACAAGAAGGATTTCTCCTCCCGCAAAGGCCTGCTCCGCAAGGTCAGCGAGCGCCGCCGCCTGCTGAAATACCTCCAGCGCGAGGACGCCAAGGCCCACGATGAACTCAAGGAAAAACTGAAGCTCTAAACAAGACGCTGGGCTTTGACCCAGCGTTTTGTCTCCCTTTATGATCAAACACCCCAATCAGCGCGTCGGCGTCTTCATCGACGTCCAGAACATGTACTATTCGGCTAAGAACCTCTACAACTGCAAGGTCAATTTCGGCGCGATACTCGACACGGCCGTGGCCGGCCGCCAGCTCATCCGGGCCATCGCCTACGTGGTCAAGGCCACGGGCGAAGAAAAACCTTTCTTCGAGGCGCTCTCCCAGCGCGGCCTGGAGACCAGGGAGAGAGAGCTGCAGGTCTTCGATTCCGGCGCCAAGAAAGCCGACTGGGACGTCGGCATGGCCGTCGACATGATCCGCATCGGCGAGATCCTCGACGTGGTCGTCCTGGTCTCGGGCGACGGCGATTTCGTCGAACTGGCCGACTACCTGAAGCATCACGGCCGCCAGGTCGAGGCCATCGCCTTCGGCAAGACCACCTCCTCGAAGCTGCGCGACGTGGTCGATGATTTCACCGACCTGTCCGAGGACCAGGACAAATACCTGATCCGCTCCGGCTTCCGCTCCCGGCCGATCGTTCAGCCTCAAATCAGGCCGGCCCGACGCCTGCCTGCCGGCAGGCAGGGCGCCAATGGTCCGGCCGCGAACCAGACGAAACGGCCGCCCCGCAGCTGAATCGGGCAGGGTTGCGAATTGCCGGCGGAGCTGCTATATTCTTTCATTGACATTTAACATTATTAATAAAGAGGTCATTTAACCGATCCGGCGCGAAATTTCGTCCGTAGACAGGTAGACCGATGTTGCTTCCGTCATCGCGGAACATCAGTGGTCTAAAGCCTTCGGACGATGTGAGACGCCGGTCAACTGCTTATGGAAGTGAAAAGCTTCCAAACGGAGTGGGGAGGCAAGACCCTCACCATCGAGACCGGTAAATTAGCGGCACAGGCCAACGCCTCGTGCACGGTCCGCTACGGCGATACCGTCATTTTGGCGACCGCGGTCCTGGAACACGACCCGCGGGAGAACATCGATTTCTTCCCGCTGTCCGTCGAATACGACGAGAAGCTCTACGCCGCCGGCAAGATCAAGAGTTCGCGCTTCATCAAGCGCGAAGGCCGCCCGACCGACGAAGCGGTCATGACCGGCCGGATGATCGACCGCGCCCTGCGGCCGCTCTTCCCGGACGGCGTGCGCCATGACGTCCAGGTCGTCATCGAATGCCTCTGCGTCGACCTGGAGAACGATTCCGACATCCTCGGCATGGTCGGCGCTTCCTGCGCCCTGTCCGCGTCCGACATACCCTGGGACGGCCCCATCGCCGGCATCCGCGTCGGCCGCGTCAACGGCGAGTGGGTGATCAACCCGACCTTCGAAGCCCGCGCCAAGAGCGACCTCGACGTCATCGTCGCCGGCACGCCGGACAAGGCCATCATGATCGAAGCCAACGGCAAGGAGGTCCCGGAAGCGGACATGTTCCAGGCCATCACCTTCGGCCAGAAGCACCTGGCCGAACCGATCGAACTTATCAAGAAGGTCCAGGCCGCCGTCGGCAAGCCGAAGATCGATCCGGAAACCCTCAAAGGCCAGGATCCGGACGAGACCGAGGAACAGAAGAAAGAGAAGGCCGACCTAAAGGAGAAGGTCCGCGCCTTCGTCGACGAACGCTTCCCCAAGGCCCTGTTCTCCGGCCCGGGCGTCAGCAAGGCCCAGCGCCACGAAGCCCTGCACAATCTCAAGAACGAATGCGATGAATTCCTGAAAGCCCAGCAGATCGGCAAGGATAAGCGGAAAAAAGCCCTGGAAGCCTTCGACGAATTCGTCGACACTGCCGTCACCCGCGGCCTCCTGGACCGCGAACAGCGCGTCGACGGACGCGGCCTGAACGACGTTCGTCCGTTGTCCGCCGCCGTCGGTCTGCTCCCCCGCACCCACGGCACCGGCCTGTTCTCGCGCGGCGAGACCCAGGTACTGTCGGTCGTCACGCTCGGCGGTCCGGGCGATGCCCAGACCATGGACAGCATGGACGAGGTCGGCAAGAAGCGCTACATGCACCACTACAATTTTCCTCCTTACGCCGTCGCTGAGACCGGCCGCGTCAGCAACCCCGGACGCCGCGAGATCGGCCACGGCGGCCTGGCCGAACGGGCCCTTCTGCCGGTCCTGCCGGAAAAGGAAACCTTCCCCTACGTCATCCGCGTCGTCTCCGAGGTCCTCGGCTCCAACGGTTCGAGCTCCCAAGCTTCGATCTGCGGCTCGACCCTGGCCCTCATGGACGCCGGCGTGCCCATCAAGCGCCCGGTGGCCGGCGTGGCCATGGGCCTGGCCTCTGACGGCTCCGGCAAATACAAGATCCTGAGCGACCTGCAGGACGTCGAGGACGGCGATGGCGGCATGGACTTCAAGATCGGCGGCACCCGCCAGGGCATCACCACCATCCAGCTCGACACCAAGACCAAGGGCCTGTCCCCGGAGATCGTCGAGAAGACGCTGCTCCAGGGCCGCGAAGCCCGCTTGAAAGTGCTGGACGTCATGGAGCAGGCCATCGCCGCGCCGCGGCCCGACCTCTCGCCGTTCGCCCCGCGCATCGTCAGCTTCAAGATCGATCCGGAAAGGATCCGCGACGTCATCGGCCCCGGCGGCAAGACCATCAACGCCATCATCGACGAGACCGGCGTCAGCATCGACGTCGAACAGGACGGCACGGTCACGGTCTGCTCGGCCAACAAGGCCCAGCTGGACAAGGCCGTCACCTGGATCAGGAACCTGACCCGCGAGGTCATGGCCGGCGAACTGTTCAAGGAGGGCAAGGTCACCCGCCTCATGGATTTCGGCGCCTTCGTCGAGGTCCTGCCCGGACAGGAAGGCCTGGTCCACGTCACCGAACTGGCCCCGTACTACGTCGCCAAGGTCGGTGATATCGTCAAAGTCGGCGACATCATCCCGGTCAAAGTGGTCAAGATCGACGAACTCGGCCGGATCAACCTGTCGCTGAAACAGGCCAAACAGGAATTGGGCGAGGAGCAGAAACCGCCGCCGGGCTACTCGGCCCAGCGTCCGCCGGACCGCGGTTTCGGCGGCCCGCGCCGCAGCGGCGGTTATAGGGACTAGCAGCAATGACCAACCCGGACATCGGATCAATTCCGGAGAGCCGCAAGGCCGCAAGACAGGGTGACGGACGTCTGTCCGTCACCCTCTTGGGTTTGTTCGGACTGTTGGCCGCCTTCGCCGCCTTCGAACTCACGGCGCGGTTCATCGCGCCGCAGGACACCCTCCCCGGCCGCTTGCCGGCCGACGACGTGGCCGTCTACGTGCATCTCAACGTTTCCAAACTGCCGCCGGCCGCGGACCGATTGCTGTTGCCGGAGAATATCAAAGCCGATGAGATCGCGCGGTTCGCCGTCGCCTCCGGCGAAAAAGAACTGGTCTGGGGCACGCTGCTGAGCTGGCGCCACGGGAGACGGCTCTCGGCCGAGGATAACGCGACGCTGGGATCGGTTCAGGCGATCCGTCTGGACGACCGTACCTTCTTCGTCGGCGACCAGCGTCTCGCCGACTATCTCGCCGCCGCGGACCAGCGCGCGGCCAACCTGGGCGACGATATCGCCTTCGGCCGGGCCCTGGCCACGGTCCGCGGCCTGGCCCCGGTGCAAGGCTACGCCGACCCGCGTCTGCTGGCCCGCATCCGCAGCCTGCCCGGAACCGAAAAGCTGGCCGACATCGAACCGCTGGTTTTTTCCC
>CAYPMU010000073.1:0-6061 GCA_964411975.1 uncultured Gammaproteobacteria bacterium
AGGCATGCTTTTTGCCTGACCGTTGTAGGTCAGCAAAAAGACATGCCGAGCGAATGCCACCTTAGCTCAGCTGGTAGAGCAATGCTTTCGTAAAGCAGAGGTCCCGGGTTCGATCCCCGGAGGTGGCTCCATGAAAAACACCCGGTCTTGTACCGGGTGTTTTTCATGGTGAGCGGCACATCTCGGGGGATCGAACTGACGAGGGGGCTGCGGGCTTTTTCAGTAGCGGACCCGCCGGAGGGGATCGAAGCCGACGGCGCGCCGTGCCTAGTATGGCACGGCGAGACGCGGCGGGCGACGGAGGCCGAGGACCGAGCCGGCGAGGTCCGCAGCCGCCCCGAAGGGAGCGGTTTCCTAAATTGTGAATTCCAGCGAATCCGGGGGAGGAGGATCCCCGGACCGCTCCGGTCACGACCGGAGGGGCATGGGTGGCTCCACCCTTCGCTTCCTGATAAATCAGATCAGAGGGCGAAGGGTGTCCTCCGAAGCTTCAGCGAAGGAGGACGACGTGCGTGACTTTGCGGAAGCTTCGGGTGGCACAGCCATGAATGAACAGAGATCCCGTCCCCGATATCAACGAACTAAAACACCCTCCGGCAATTCCGGAGGGTGTTCTGATCTTTAGAATTACTCCACCATCTTCTTGACGCTGGCGTTCTCCTCAGCGTCCTTCAGATACTGGTCGACGCTGGTGGTCGAGATCAGGATATGGCTGGCATTGACCTCGCTGACGTTGCCCTCCTCGTCCTGCTTGACCTCGTCGACTTTGATGATGTGGTAACCGAACTGCGTCTTGACCAATTCGCTGGTCTCGCCGGCCTTCAGGGCGAAAGCGGCCGCCTCGAACTCCGGGACCATCAGGCCCTTGCCGAACCAGCCCAACGCGCCGCCGCTCTTGGCGTTGGAAACATCGGCGCTGTACTCGGCCGCCAGCTGGGCGAAATCCTCGCCGGCCTTGACCTTGGCCAGCACCTCATTGGCTTTGTCCTCAGCGGCCTGGTTGATCGAATCGTCCTTGGCCAGGGCCTCGGCCAGCTTCTGCTGCAGCAGGTAGGGGCGCAGGACCTTCTCCTTGAACTGGTCGACCGACCACCCGTACAGGTCCATGATCTCATCGGAGATGGAGACCGCTCCCGGACCGCGCTGGTCGGCCAGCTTGTCGAACTCGTCGTCGACCTCCTGATCGGTGACCGACAGGTCATACTTGGCCGCGGACTCCTTGAGCAGCTCGTTCTGGATCAGGCGGTCCATGACGTTCTTGCGGATGTCGGCTTCGGTCGGCTGGGCCATCTCCGGCTGCTGCGCCCCGATCTTGGAATAAAAACGAGTCAGGGTCTTGATGTCGTCGGTGAAATCGGAATACTTGATGATGTTGTTGTTCACCAGCGCCGCCGGATACGGGACGGTGTGCAGGAAGGCGTCGGTCGCCGGTCCGCTCCAACCCAGCTTGTAAATGCCGACGGTGAAAACGACCAGTCCGGCCACCGCCAGGACGATGATGCCGGCCAGGCCGCCGAGCAAAAAGCTCTTGACCGGTCCGGAAAAAGCCCGCTTCTTTTTGGCTGGTGCGCTCTTCGGGGCTTCCGGCTTGATCTCTCCCGCCGGCGCTGGACCCGCCCCCTCGGTCCGCTTGATCTCTTCGGTCATACGAAACGGTTAATGATAATTCCCAAAAAAATAACGCCACCACTTGGCCGCGTTGGACGCGCGCGGACGCGCGTCCGACGGCCCGACGTCCGCCGGTTTCGGCGGAGGCGGCGGCTCGACATCTTGAATGATGATAACAGACTCGCCCGGCTTCTGCAAACCGAGTTTGAGCCTGGCTTCGCGTTCCAGCGTCTCGGCCGAGGCCAGTTCTTCGCCGATCCGGGCGATGCCGAAATTCTTCGTCTCCAGCATGTCGGCCTGGGCCTGCAGGCGGGCGATCTCCTGGCGCATGTCCCGGTTGCGCATGAACTCGCCGCCGAAACCCCAGGCCACCAGCGCCAAAAGCACCAGGTTGGCCGCGAGCACGGTCTTCCGGCGCATCAGGTCGCTGAAATTTTGCCTGGGAGTGGCCATAAGCTGGCCGGGAAAGGTCACTGGCCCGGCGGTTGCCGCATCAGATCTTCGACGTCCTTGTCGTCAAGGTGGGGCGCCGGCGGCTTGTCGGCGACCGCGCCCTTGATCTCGGTGATGAAAGCCCGGGCTTCGGCGTCCGAGAGGTCGGCCGCCGCCTCCAGCAGACGGGCCACGCGCTCGCTGCGCTCCAGGGGCGGATGGTCGCCGTAAGCCGCCATCATCTCGGTGATCAGGTGGTGGACGTCCTTGGGGCGGCGCACGTAGCTCAGCTCCAGGTTGGTCGTGGCGCCGGCCGTCTGGACGACGATAGTGCCGTACCGCAGCAGTGTGCCCCACATGCCTTTGACGTGGTAGGAGACGTCCTGGATCTTGTCGAATGCCGCTTCGGAGACCACCCGGTCGAACAGGCCGCGCTGGTCCACGTCGATGACCCGGTAATTGGTGACGACAAAGGCGTTCCAGTACCAGACGACGAAGGCCCGCAGCGCCAGGAACAGGCCGAAGAGCAGCGAGGCGGCGAAAACGATCAATCCGGCCGGAAAGCCCCAGGGCCGGATGGCGAACAACGGGATCATGAAAAAGAAGGGGGCCGTGACCAGGACGAGCGCGATCAGGACGCGCGGCAGGTAGACCAAAGGAAAATGCCGGACGACGCCGACCGCCTTCTCCTGCTCCTTCATCCTGACGATATTGGTTATGGACATATGTTCGTCGGTTCCCGGTCAGGCCGCCCTTTGGGCGATGGCCTGGCGGAGCTTCTCCCGCTCGTCCCAGGGGATCTTCCTGCCGCCGGCGACCACGATGGCCTGCTCGGCGCCCTTGCCGGTGGCGATCACCAAGTCGCCCGGCTGAGCCAGGCCGACCGCCTGTTTCAGCGCCGCTTCCCGGTCCGGGACCAGGAACAGGTCCTTGCCTTCGACTTTGCCGGCGGCGGCGGCGCCGGCGGCGACCTCCTTGATGATGGCCAGGGGGTCGTCGTCGTACGGGTCCTCGTTGGTGACGATGACGATATCGGCGTGCTCGGCGGCCAATCGGCCCAGGATCGGCCGGCGGCCGGCGTACCGGCCGCCGCCGCAGGAGCCGAGGACGTGAATGATGCGCTTGCGCGGGAACAAAGCCACCGCTTCATAAAGTTTCTTGAACGATCCCGGCTCCGGGGCGTAGTCGACCAGGACGGAGAACGGCTGGCCGGCGTCGATGAATTCCATCCGGCCGGGCACGACCTCGACCCGGCGCAGGGCCGCGGCCATGGTCTCGTGGCTGACGCCGAGCACGCGGCCGACGGCGATGGCGGCGAGGGCGTTCTCGACGTTGAAGGCGCCGAGCAGTTTCAGCTCGTAACGGTTGCCGTCGACGGTGAAAGAGGATCCGCCGGCCCCGACGGCGACGTTGTCGGCGATGACCGCGGACTGGAGTTCGCCCGTGGCGATGCTGCCGCTCACGGCGTCGCGGCCCTCCACCCGGTAGCCGACGCGGACCGGCACGGGGAAGGACAGGAAGTAATCGGCGAAATGGTCGTTGAGGTTGACCACCGAGGTCTTGGCCACCGGCAGGCCGCCGATCCGCTTCACCCGCTCCCGCGCCAGCTTGGCGAACAGCTTGCCTTTGGCCGCCTTGTAATTGTCGAAGCCGCCGTGAGACTCGAGGTGCTCCGGGGTCAGGTTGGTGAAGACGGCGACGTCGTAATTGACCGCGGCGTGGCGGTGCTGCTTGATGCCCTCGGACGACGTCTCGACGACGGCGTACCGGCAGCCGGCGCGGGCCATCTTGAACAGCAGCTCCTGCAGCCGAAAACGGCCCAGCATGGTCATCTTGTAGGGATTAAGCCATTCCTTGCCGGCGATGCGGAAATTGACCGTGGTGGTCAGACCGACCTTGTGTCCGGCCTCTTCCAGTATCCCGGCGATGAGGTTGCAGACGGTCGATTTGCCGTTGGTCCCGGTAACGCCGATCACGACCATTTTTTCCGACGGGTAGCCGTAAACCCAGGCCGCCAAATGGGCCAGGACCAGGTGATAACGGTCTTTGACGGACGCGGGCAACAGGCGCTTAAGACGTCTTAACATGAAGGAAGATTAACATGACCGGCGGTTCTTGAAAATACGGGGCGGACCTGCTACGGTCGCTCAAAGCTCTTTGAAAGCCGAATAAAAGGAGGTCGATCTTGAGATCACCCGATAATAAGGTCCGAAAGGCCCGAAAGGACGCCCTGAAGCTCCTGGCCGCGGTCCTGATCGGGCCGGCCTTGCTTTGCGGCGCCGTCTGGTACGCCCAGCGTTTCACGCCCCCGGCCGACCGGCCCAGCGCCGCGACCGACGGCGGAACGGCTGCGCCGTCCCAGCCGAACTTCATCCCGGTCAACGAAACCCTGCCCTCCGGCCACCCCGATGCCGTCCTCAATACCGCCCGGCAGGCCATCCCCCTGCTGGCCCGGTTCGACGACAACGAAACGGCGCTCGGCACCGGTTTCGTCTACTCCGAAGGCGTCATCGTCACCGCCGCGCACATCGTCAATGCCGCCGGACCCGACCATCTGACCGAGGTCGTGGTCTACTGCGACGGCCGCAACGTCGCCGCCGAAGTGCTGGCGTCCGACCCGCTGCGCGACACGGCCGTCCTGGCCGCCGATTGCCGGGGCGAGACGCTGGCGCTGGCCCACAAGGCGACCAGGACCGGACAGCGGCTTTACGCCAGCGGCTACGACTTCGGCAAGACCGAGGTCGCCCGCTACGTGCTGCCGACGTCCAGCCGCTTCGACGCCGAGATATCCTTCCAGCCGCCCGACACCGCCGACCCGCGGTTCCTCACGATCATCACGGAGGCCGCGGCCAAGAAAGTGCCGCGGATCAGGGCCATCGACGGCCAACTGGCCGCGGGCAATTCCGGCTCGCTCGTCATCGACGAGACCGGCGCCGTGGTGGGCATGGTGGTGCTGGTCGACCGGCGGCAGAAGCTGACGTTCTACGAGCCCGCGGTGAACATCCGGCACGTCCTGCGCCAGGCCGGCGTGGAATGAAAACGATAAGGAGGCCCAATGAACGCCACTGAACCGTCCCGACCGGTCGGGGGATCGAAATTCGACGCCTGCATCGGCGCCATCGTCTTCCTGAAGAATCGTTCCGCCTTCGTGCGGCGGGCCGTGGACCTGCTCCCCCGCTGGGTCACGCCGAACGCCGTGACCGTCTTCCGGACGCTGCTCATCATCCCGGCCGTCTGGCTGCTCATCGAGGCGAAGTATTGGCCGGCGCTGCTGATCTTCGGACTGGCCGCGCTGCTGGACTTCGTCGACGGGGCGCTGGCCGAGATCCGGAACATCAAGACGGTCTTCGGGGCGTTCCTCGATCCGCTGTCCGACAAAGTGCTGGTCTGCGGCTTCCTGATCGCGGTGCTCCCCAAGCTGCCCTGGCCGTTCCTGCTTCTGACCGGACTCGTCTGCTTCGGCGCCGTCGGCATCACCGTGACGCGCATCGTCAAACTGGCGACCATAAAACGGGCCGACCAGCGCGTCATCGCGGCCAAGCCGGCCGGCAAGATCAAGATGATCTCCGAGGTGGCTTCGGTCATCGTCATCATCGGCTTCGGCCTGGGCCTGGAACTGACCGCGGGCCTCTGGATCGGCGCGATCATACTGCTTCTGGGCGGCATCCTCGGCGTGATGTCGCTCAAAAGCCAGATCGAAGGCTAAATCGCTCCTTACGACAACTCGCCCTTATTTAGGGCGAGTTTTTATGTCAGTCAGTATTGACAACTTGGGACGGACGTGATAGTGTCCATCGTTGTCCGGTATGAGACCGAGACGACCTGTGTTCCTCGCCAGCCCGACGGCGGCGAGACCATATGAGGAGAGCGACAATGTGGTTCTTTCCTACCCGCAAACGATGGCTGCTTCGACCTGTGGCGCACTGCCCCGGTGGTAGCTAGCTATGCGAAGCTACGACTTCCTTTCTTCGTCTTGAGTGGCATCTAGCGTGGTGCCGCTTTTTAATTTATCGACGCCCAG
>CAYPMU010000074.1:0-5963 GCA_964411975.1 uncultured Gammaproteobacteria bacterium
AGTTTCTTTTCAGCCAAGAAGGGCGAGGCGAACACGGCCTCGGCGACCTGGTCCAGATCGGCCTCCCCCGCCTTGAATAGCGACGTATTCATGCCGCTCCGGTCGCGGCTGGCCGAAAACTGGGCCCGCATGGCGGCGAGCGTCTTTCTGGCGCGGAAATTGTCCTCCCCGAAGATCAGGAACCGCATGGCCGGATTATACCAAAAGCGCCCACATCGCGGGCGCCGGCCTTACCAACAGCTTGTTCACATTATGCCGAGCAGCGCCAGCATGATCTCGACGGCGATGAGCACGATGATGACCGCCTCCATGAACTCGGCGCGTTTGGTGCTGATGACGTTGATGAGCGTCTCCGAGCTGTCCTTGATGAATTCGAGCTTGAAGCGCAGGGCTTCGAAGCGGTCGTCGAGCTCGAACATGGAACGCAGCTTACAGAACAGCGCCTCGGCCTCCAGGTCCTCCCAGGTGATATCCGGCTTGTCGAGGAGCGACAGGCGCGTAACCATGAAGTGGACCATGTTGCCGCTCATGCCGACGGTCTTGAGGATGCTCCGGGTATTGGTGGCGATGAGCCGGCCATGCTCCTCAAGCAGGCCGTGCAGCCGCTCCAGGGCCTGCTGGGTGTCGGCGATGCGGCGCTCGACGAAGTCGATGGCCGCGGACTGCGCCACGACATGGGAGACCAGCAGCAGCTTCTCCAGGGTGAACTGTTTCAGCTGGACCTGGTCGAACTCCACGCCTTCCGGCTGGTCGGGGTCGATGACGATGACGTAGTCCTCCGGCGGCAGCTTCGGGTCCTTGCCTTCTTCGAGCCCCTCGCCGTAGGCGAAACGCCTCAGAAGCTTGGCGATCTCCTTCTTGTCCTCGATGCCGCAGACCGTCACGACGCCGAAAGCGTAGACGCAGACGTACTGGTTCTCGCCGGAGTGGTAAACGAGCAGGTTGCGCTCCTTGCGCACCAGCGACAACAGCGGCAGGTCGAGGTTCTTCTGCTCGATCTTGGCCAGGTCGAGAGAATTTTTGATGTAGTGGGCGAAGATCGGAAGCTTGGTGGCCATAAGGGTATTTGGTGATCGGCGCGGCGGCGGGTCAGAGCCCCAGCAGCGCGAAAAGTATCGAGAGGGCGATAAGCGCGATGATGATGATATCCATGAACTCCATCCGTTTGGTGCTGATGATGTCCATGAGCATCTCAGAGCTGTCCTTGATGAAATGAAGTTTGAAACGCAGGGCCTCAAAGCGGTCGTCGAGCTCGAACATGGAGCGCAGTTTCAGGAACAGCGCCTCGGCGTCCTTGTCCTCCCAGGTGATGTCCGGCTTGTCGAGGAGCGACAGGCGCGTGACCATGAAATGGACCATCTTGCCGCTCATGCCGACGGTCTTGAGGATGCTCCGGGTGTTGGTGGCGACGAGCTTGCCGTGCTCCTCGAGCGACAGATGGATGCGCTCCAGGGCCTGCTGGGTGTCGACGATGCGGCGCTCGACGAAATCGATGGCCACGGACTGGGCGATGACGTGGGAGATGAGCAGGAACTTCTCCAGGGTCAGTTGTTTCAGCCTGACCCGGTCGAACTCCACGCCTTCCGGCTGGTCGGGTTCCAGGCTGATGACCAGGTCCTCCGGCGGGACCTTCGGGTTCTTGCCTTCCTCGATCTCCTCGCCGTAGGCGAAGCGCTTCAGGAGCTTGGCGATCTCCTTCTTGTCCTCGATGCAGCAGAAGGTGACCACGCCGAAAGCGTAGACGCAAATGTAATGATCCTGGCCGGAATGGTAAACGAGCAGGTTGCGCTCCTTGCGCACCAGCGACAACAAGGGCAAATCGAGGTTTTTTTGCTCGATCTTGGCCAAGTCGAGCGAATTCCTGAGGTAATAGGCGTAGACCGGAAGAGTGGAGGCCATAGTGCATTCAGGATAGCCTATGGCCGGTCAGGGCGTCCAGTTGACCGCCGGACCGGCAACCGGAGACCGGCGGCGCGGCCCGATAAAAAAAGCCGCCCGAAGGGCGGCCCGGGCGGCGGCGTCAGCGGAACTACCGGGGCTGATCGCCCAGTTTCTTCATGTCGCCCCAGCGCTTCCCGGCGCTGACGTTGACGGCGACGGGCACGGCCAGTTCGCAGACGCCGGTCATGAGCGGCACGATCTCCCGGACCGCGGCCGCGACCAGGTCCTGGCGGACCTCGAAAACGAGTTCGTCGTGAACCTGGCTGAGCAATTTCATCGGCGCCTGGTCCGGATCGCCGTACTTGCGTCCGATCAGGTCGTCGATGCGCACCATGGCCAGCTTGATCATGTCGGCCTGCGTCCCCTGGATGGGCATGTTGACCGCCTGGCGCTCGGCCTCGGCCCGCTCCCGCGGATTGAGCAGCCCCAGATTGCGGAAAAAACGGCGGCGACCGAACAGGGTCTGGACGTAGCCCTTCTCCTCCAGCTGCTCCTTGGCCGATTCGATGTAGGCGGCCAGGCCGGGATAGACGGCGAAATAACGGTCGATGAAATCGCGGGCTTCAGGAACGGTGATGCCGGCGGCCTCGGACAGGCGCAGCGGGCCCATGCCGTAAAGCACGCCGAAATTAATGGCTTTGGCGATGCGCCGGCGGCTGGCGGCCTCGGACTCGCCCCACATCTCGACGGCAGTGCGCCAATGGATGTCCTCGTTGTTCTGGAAGACCTTGATCATGGCCTGGTCCCCGGCGATATGGGCGGCGATGCGCAATTCGATCTGCGAGTAGTCGGCGGCGACCAGCAGGTGGCCGGGCGCGGCGACGAAAGCGTTGCGCACCATCCGGCCGTGCTCGGTGTCGGCGGTCGGGATGTTCTGGAGATTCGGGTCGGACGAGGACAGCCGGCCGGTGGCCGTGACCGCCTGGTTGAAACTGGCGTGGATGCGGCCGGTCTTCTTGTGGACCAGCTCGGGCAGGGCGTCAATGTAGGTCGATTTGAGTTTCGCCAGCTCGCGATAGGAGAGGATGACCTCAATAATGGGGTGGCTGCCGCGCAGCTTCTCCAGTTCCGAAGCCGCCGTGGAAAGTTCACGGCCTTTGGCCGTCTTCTTCAGACCCTGGGCCGAAAGCTTGAGTTTCTCGAAAAGCACTTCCTTGACCTGCTGCGGCGAATTGATGTTGAACTCGCCGCCGGCCAAATCATGGATAGCGGCTTCCAGCTTCTTAATGTCTTGGCCGAACTTAACGGAGATCTCGCGGAGATAAGACGCGTCGACGCCGATGCCCAGCCTTTCCATGCGCGCCAGGACCGCGGCCAGCGGCAATTCGATGTCCTGGTTCAATTTGACCAGGTCGGCCTGTTTCAATTCCTTATCCAGTTCGGCCCCCAAGGACGCCAACTGCGCCGCTTCCGTCTCAAAGCGGGCGCGCCGCTCTTCCGGAGACGCCTCCTTGGCCTCGGGCGGCAGGCTGCGGTACAGGGACAGCATCGAACCGAGCGAGTGGCGGCGCTCGCCCGAGAACAGCAGGTAAGAGGCGATCATCAGGTCGAAGACCGGCCCGGACAGTTTGACACCGGCGGCGTGCAGGACATTGATCTCGCGCTTCAAGTCATGGCAGACCAGGCGGGCCCGGCGCCCGGCAGCGGCGAAGAAGTCGCCGAGCGCCTTCCGGCCGCCATCCAGCAGCTTGCCCTCGACCACGAACGAACGCCGGCCGTCGGAGAGTCCCAAAGCGAGCAGGCCGGGTTCCAGCGGGTCGTCGGAAGCGGTCAGGGTCCGGAAACCGACGTCATCGACCGCGGATAATTCCTTGAGCAGTCCGGCGAGTTCTTTGGCGCTGCCGATCCGCTGCGCTGCGGCCGCTTCGGCCGGCGCCGACGCGACGACGGCCGCGGATGCTGCGTTGGTTTTTTTATCGGCTTTTTCCTGTTCCTGTTCGCCGTCGTCCGGAAACTGCTGGGCCAGGCGCATGAACTGGTATTCCTCCAGGATGGGCATCATCTTCGACCGCGCCGGCAGGCGGAATTCGCATTTATCCAGGGAAAAGTCGACCGGGGCGTCGTCCCGCAGGCGGCACAGTTCGCGCGCCTGCAGCGCCTCTTTTTTATGCGCGATGAGTTTCTCCCGCACGCCGGCTTTCAGGGCCCGGGCCTTCTTGTCGTTCTTTTCCAGCGACGCGTAAAGTTTTTCGACCGAACCGAAACCGCCGATCAGCGCCGTGGCCGTGACCTCGCCGATGCCCTTTACGCCGGGGATGTTGTCCGACGGATCGCCGCGCAGGGCCTTGTAATCGACCATCTGGTCCGGCCGCAGCCCGTAGCGTTCGAACACGGCCTTCGGGTCGTAGATGACCGTATCCGACATGCCTTTGCGCATGGTGAAGACGCTGGTGCGGCCGTCGACCAGCTGCAGCGTGTCCATGTCGCCGGTGACGATATAGACCTCCAGCTTCTTGTCCGCCGCTTTAGCCCGGTCGTTGATGGTGCGGATGACATCGTCGGCTTCGAAACCCTCGGCCGTGAAGACCTGAGTGCCCATCTCCTTGAGAATGCGTTCGGTCAGCGGTATCTGCTGGTAGAACTCGTCGGCCTGCTTCTCGCGCGTGGCTTTGTAAGCCTCGAAATCATGATGGCGGAAGGTCTTGCCCTTGAGGTCGAAGGTGACGGCCAGATGGGTCGGCTGGATCTGCCGGATGGCGTTCAGCAGCGTCATGGTGAAGCCGTAGGCGCCGGATATGACCTGGCCGGTCTTGGTCGCGAGCGGCGGCAAAGCGTGCCAGGCGCGGTGCAGGACCGCGTGGCCGTCGACGATCATCAGTCTTTTTTTGGCGGCTGGAGGCATAATTGAGCTTATCCAGAATACCATATCTAAGGCTGAAAGTCGCCATTTCCCGACATTATCTCCAACAAAAAACCGCCGGCGAGGGCGGTGGTGTGGCCGTATTCAGCGGCGGCTGAAAGCGCCAAGTCGCACGTTATACGCGATCCGGGCAGCCTGCCACGGCGTGAAATCGTAGGCTTGGTCGCAGGTCTCGATCACTTCCCCCATCGACGGCAAGAACAGATCGTCGTCGGCGTTCAGGGTGTAAATGACGCCGCGTTCGAGCAGTTCAGTGATACCAAGCTCGAAATCGTCATTCTAGCAAACCAGCCTCTTGCGATGCCGTTGTCGGCGACGTATTTGACCAGCTCCGGATCGTCGATGATCGGGATGGCGTGGCTGATGCCGTCGCAACGGAGCGTGTAGACCGAGGTCCGGACGTTTTCCAGCAGGCGCTCCCGATAGGTGGCGACCGGTTCGCCGGCGACCCATTCGCCGGTATGACAATCGCGCTTGACCTTGGTCCTGTAGGTCAGGTCGAAGGCGGCCTGATGCTTCTCCGGCGGATGATTCGCCTCGTCGCAGGCCAGGTCCAAGGCGACCTCGCCGTCATACTCGAGAGCGATCCTGGCCACGACCAAGCCGGTATCAGCGTCAGTTTCGCGGCCGATGCAGAGCATTGGCAGGATGCGGATGCCATGATCGGCTTCGGCCGCCATCAAACCGTCGTACATGGCGGCGACGGCTTCGGCCATGCTCAGACCGCCGAAAACGTGATACTGCGGCGCAAACTTGGCCTCAACGTACTCGTAACCTTCTTGAGCCCGGTGACGCCCGTAGGCGTAACCGACCAGACGCAGGGCTTCGGCCGTCTGCATGACCGAGGTCACGGTGCTGAACCGCCTGACGATATCCTCATAGGGATCCCGGAAGAATTCCCGCCACTCGATCAACGAACGGAAGGGGAACTTCTTCCCGGCCAATCGGTACAAATCCTCGATGACACAGACCAGGGCGGCGCTGCCGTCGATGTGGTCGTGCAGCAAACCGATTATCTTTGGTTTCATGACTGACCTCCTGACTTTTGAAAAGAACTGGATTAAGCACATCTTTAGGGTTTGGAGGGGAAAAGTCAACCGTCCCGGACCGACATTCTGACACTTGGGTGGGCGCAATTCCGCACCCTCAACAAGCAGAGCTA
>CAYPMU010000075.1:0-5961 GCA_964411975.1 uncultured Gammaproteobacteria bacterium
ATTATAAAACGCTTCCACCCGTCTTTAAGGTGGAAGCAGTGTACAAAAATGCGGGATTTTTGTCCACTACCCTACCCTCCCGGGCGCCTGCGCGATCAATAACGGTACGTGATCCGGCCCTTGGTCAAGTCGTAAGGCGTCATTTCCACCTTGACCTCGTCCCCCGGCAAAAGCCGGATGCGGTTGAGCCGCATCTTGCCCGAGAGATGACCCAGGATGGTCTGGCCGTTGTCCAGCCGGACGCGGAAAGTCGCCGCCGGCAAGCATTCATCGACGACGCCGTGCATCTCGATGAACTTCTTGGAAACGTCCTCGGTGCCCGTGGAAGGCGCTTGACCTTGAATAGGATTTTCAGCCATAACGGCTGAAGTGTACCGTAAATTTAATCGCTTAGCAACAAACCGCGCCCCGGCCCAGAAGCCGCGCGCGGGCAAGCCTTTTCGCAAAGCCCAACCAGTGTAGCACGGCAGCAAACGTTGTCAAGGCTGAATTAAACCGCGTGAGGACCGGTGCTGTTTCAGCCTTATTCAGCCTTATTCCGGCCAGCGGCGGCCGCCTGGCCGGTCCGGACGTCCACAAGCCAGGCTCCGCCGCCAAAGATCGCGGCGGACCGGCCGGATCGGATACTAAAAACCCCGGCCGTCAGGCCGGGGCCGTCTTCACTCCACGGTCGCTTTGATGCGCCGGATGCCGGCGGACGAGGCTTCTTCCTTCAATATTTTGAATTTGACCAGGCTGCCGGTGCGTTCAACGTGCGGGCCGCCGCAGATCTCGCGCGAGTAGACCCCCTGCTCGTCGCTGCCGATGGTGTAGACCTTCACCTTGGCGCCCAGCTGCGCGTACTTGTCCTCGAACAGGCCGATGGACCCGGCGGCCTTGGCTTCGTCCACGGTCATCATGGCGAAACCGACCGGCAGGTCCCGGCCGATGGCCTCATTGACGATGGCCTCCACGCGCTGGAGCTCTTCCGGCGTGACCTTCTGGTGATGGTTGAAATCGAAACGCAGGCGCTCGGCGGTGATGTTGGAACCGCGCTGCTCCACGTGCGTCCCCAGCACCTGGCGCAGGGCGGCGTGCAGCATGTGGGTGGCGGTGTGCAGCTTGACCACGCGTTCCGAATGGTCGGCCAGGCCGCCGGCGAAACGCTGCTCGGCCCCGGCCCGGGAGGTGTCCTGGTGCTTCTTGGACTCGGCGTCCCACTCGGCGGCGTTGACCTTCTTCATCAACACCTCTTCGGTCAGTTCCTTGGGGAAGCCGAAGGTCTCGTACAGGTAGAAGGCCGCCTGGCCTGGTATCTCCGCGGCCGCGTTGAAGGTGTCCATGATCTTGCTCGCCTCCTGCAGGCCGCGCTCCAGCGTCTTGCTGAACTTCTCCTCTTCCGCGGCCAGCTCCTGCCGGATGCGGTCCTGGTTGCGGCGCAGCTCGGGGTAGGCGTCGCCGTAAAGGTCGACCACCAGGCCGGCCAGCTCGGCCACGAAGAAATTCTTGATGCCCAAATGCCGGCCGTAACGCACGGCGCGCCGGATCAGCCGCCGCAGCACGTAACCCTGGTCGACGTTGGACGGCGACACGCCGCGCGGATCGCCGATGATGAAGACCGCGGCCTTGACGTGGTCGGCGATGACGCGGAAAGCGATGGTCGCTTCCGGCTCCTGGCCATAGCGCTTGCCCGAACGCAGGCCGATGTCGCGGATGATCGGGGCGAACAGTTCGGTCTCGAAGACGGTCGGGCAGCCCTGCAGGACCATCACCGTCCGTTCCAGCCCCATGCCGGTGTCGACGTTCTTCTGTTTGAGCGGCTCGAACTTTCCTTCGGCCGTCTTGAAATACTGCATGAAGACGTCGTTCCAGATCTCCACGTAGCGGCCGCAGTCGCAGTTGGGATGGCACAAGCCTTCCTCGGACCAGCCCGGGGCGTGGGCCACCGGGTCGGGCAGGTTCAGCGTGTCGTAGAACATCTCGGTGTCCGGACCGCAGGGTCCGGTCTGGCCGGCCGGCCCCCACCAGTTCTTATCCTTGGGATAGGTGAAGATCCGCTGCGGGGCGTCGGGATCGAGCCCGGCGCCGCGGAAACACTCGGCCCACACGGCCCGGGCCTCTTCGTCCAGCGGGGCGTCCAGGTCGCCTTCGAAGACCGACACGTAGAGCCGACGGGGGTCAAGACCGAGCCATTTCCGGCTGGTCAGGAATTCGAAGCTCCAGGTGATGGCCTCCTTCTTGAAATAGTCGCCCAGCGACCAGTTGCCGAGCATCTCGAAAAAGGTCAGGTGGCGGTTGTCGCCGACCTCTTCGATGTCCCCGGTGCGGATGCATTTCTGGGCGTTGACCAGGCGGTGGCCCGAAGGGTGCTTCTCGCCCAGCAGGAACGGCACCAGCGGATGCATGCCCGCGGTGGTGAACAGGACGGTCGGATCGTTCTCCGGGATGAGCGAAGCCGAAGGGATGATGGCGTGACCCTTCTCGGCGAAGAACCTCAGGTATTTATCGCGGATCTCGTTGGCTGAGAACATAGGGGTTTCATTTCTTGGGGCATTCGCCGCTCTGGTCGCCGATGCAGCCGTAAGCCTCTTCGCTGCCGTTGAGCAGGATCTTGAAATTGGGCTTGTACCGGCCGACCGTGGCCTCGATCTGGGCCTTGACGCGCGGGTCGTTGCAGGCGCCGGGCGAGGAGACCTGGCCCTTGAGCCAGACCTCGGTGGTCACGCCGTCGCGGCTCTGGATCTTCTCCAGGCTCAGGCGCGATTCGGACAGGCCGTTGTAAAGCCCGTTGACGTTGGTGGCGCGCACGGCCAACAGGGAGTTGAGGATGTCCTTGAGGGTGTCGCCGCTGTCGGATTCGCGCGGCACCTTGGTGAAAGCGACGCGGTCGTTGCAGCCGAAGGTCTCACCGATCTCGGCGCCGGCCGGCGCCGCGGCGTTCTCGGTCAGGACCATGGCCACGGTCATCTCGTTGGCCACGCTTTCGGCCTCCAGCCGGGCGCGGGCGTTCTCGGCGGCGGTCAGCTCCTTGGCCTTGTCCAGGGCCCGCAGCGGCGTCGCCACCATGCCGTTGACGGCCTCGCCGGCGACGCGGTCGGGAACCGAACCCTGACAGCCGGCGCCGGCCAGGAGCAGGACGGCGGCGGACAGGCCCAGTTGAAGAGAAATTTTACCGTTCAAAAGGCATTTCATAAGCGTATTTTTACCAGGAAAGATTATCGCATCCCCGGGATTTGGGCAATATCGGAACGTAAAAAAATTGCCCGCGATCGCGGGCAACGGGACGGAATGGATCAGGCTTTGGGCATGGCCTGAAGGACCTTGTAGTCGCGCCAGGCGAACCAGCCCCAGATGGCGGCGAAAAGCAGGTCGAGCGCGCCGCGTCCGAGGAAGCTGGTCGTGAGGTAGAGCACGGCCAAAAGCGACGCAGCGCCGAAGCCGGCCATGACCGCCCAGCGGGCCTGGCGAAGCTTGCCTTGCCTGGCCAGGTACTGGCCGCCGAACGAGCCGGCGAGAGCGACCAGGAACAGCACCCACGAGAATTTGAGCATCAACCCCAGGATCGTGATGACGACGGGCATGGACTCCTCCTTATTCCTTGTCCAAAGATCGACGGCTGAAGCCTAACCCCGATGCGACGGCAGGTCAACCCCTCCGTTCGCGAGCGGAGGGTCAATAGCCGCCCTTGCGGCGCTCGCGGATCAGTCCGAGCAAGCGCCCGCAAAGCAGGCCGCCGACGATCGCCCAGGCGGCGGCGAGCGGCAGGCGAACGGCCAGGCCGTCCCGGAAGTACATCAGGCACTCCCAGGGAACGACCAGGACGGCGGCCAGAAAGGCGACGCCGGCCAGGATGATCGCCGCGATCGGCCGATCGCGCCAGTCGGCGGTCTTGGAGCCGAAGTGAGCGGCCAGCACCAGGAAAAAAAGAACGAAACCGCTGACCGTCAGCAATTGTTGTCCCATCTTGGACCTCCTTTCGCCGTCCTGCGGCAGCACGTGGTCAGGCGACGCATTGTTCCACCGGCGAACGGCGCTGTCAAGCGGAGATACGGAGATCCGAAGATGCGGAGAACGTCGGCCAATAAAAAAGTCCCGCAAAGCATGCGGGACAGCGGCGGCTTCAAGCCGGCTGCAGGACGACGAGGCCGTCGGCGTAGCGTTTTTCGCGCCAGGCCATGAAGGCCCAGACCGCGGTCAGCGCCAGGCCGACGACGTTGAGCGCCGAACTGACGGTGCAGATGAAGATCACGCCGAGCATGACGTACAGGCAGAAAGACAGGGTGCTGGCGGTCTCGGCGCGGCCGAAACAGCCGTGGCGGACCAGAGCCCGGGCGTTGTAGGACGCGGCCAGGGCGGCGATGACGAGCGTCAGCTGCAGGACGACGAAGGCGATCCACAAGATCAACATCGGTTGCTCCTTTCCGCGCCGGCCGCTGGCCGGCGACGGCGGTTCGGTCAGGGCTCGGGGTCCGGCCGGTTGTGGTCGGCCATCTCCCCGATGCTGTATTGCCCGGTGGCGAAGAGGCAGCCCTGCAGGAAACCGAGCCAGCGGAACACCTTGTCCCGCCGCCCCTCTTGCAGGAACTGCTCCATCTTATCGAGCATCTGGCAACAATGCTCCAGGATGCGGTCACGGTCGGTCGTGCGGCCGTCGTGGCCGAAGAAGACCGGCTGGATGCCGTTCCCGGAGAAAAATCTGCGGTAGGAAGCGATGACCTCCCTGATCTTGTCGTCGGTCATGGTCCCTTTCTCCCGGTTGTCGTCTAAAAAGAACAGGCGCTTCCGATGAAGCGCCTTTATGCTATTCCCGCCGCCGTGACGCGTCAAGCCGCCATCAAGATGGTCCCGCCGCCCAGGCAGGTCTCTCCTTTGTAAAAGACGGCGAACTGACCGGGCGTGATGGCCCGCTGCGGTTTGGCGAAGACGACCTCCAGGCGGCCGCCCGCGGCCGGAAGCAGCCGCGCCGCCTGCAGCGGCTGGCGGTAACGGATGCGTGCCAGGCAGCGCAGCGGCAGGCGCGGCGGACGGCCGGCGATCCAGTGGACCTCGCCGGCGATCAGCCGCCTGGCGTACAGGGCCTCTTCGCCCTTGCCCGAAGCCACGATCAGCGCGTTGCGCCGCGCGTCCTTTTCCACGACGTAATAAGGGTCTCCCCCGCCCAGGCCCAGTCCGTGCCGCTGCCCGATGGTGAACGGGGCGATGCCCTGGTGCCGGCCGACCACGCGCCCGTCGACGGTGATGATCGGACCGGGGTGCTTGGGGATCTTTTTGGCCAGAAAAGACTTGAGGTCGACCTTGCCGATGAAGCAGATGCCCTGGCTGTCCTTCTTGGCCGCCGTAGGCAGGACGAACTTGCGGGCCAGGCGACGGACCTCGGGCTTTTTCAGGCCGCCCAGGGGGAAGAGCGTGCGCTTGAGCTGCTCCTGGGAGAGCTGGTGCAGGAAATAGGACTGGTCCTTGTTCTTGTCGACGCCGGCGAGCAGGGCGACCGCGCCGCGACCGGCCGGCTTCCTGACCCGGGCGTAATGGCCCGTGGCGATGAGGTCGGCGCCTTCGGCCAGGGCGCGTTTCAGGAACAGGTCGAACTTCACCGCCTTGTTGCAGAGCACGTCGGGGTTCGGCGTCCGGCCGGCTTCGTATTCGCGGAACAGGTAATCGACCACGGCCTCGCGGTACTGCGCTTCGAAATCGTAGGTGGCGAACGGGATGCCGATCTTGGCCGCGACCAGTTCGGCGTCATGCCGCTCGCCGCGCCAGGCGCAGCTTCCGGTCACCGGGTCCTTGGTGTCGGACCAGTTCTTCATGAAGGCGCCTTCGACCCGGTAGCCCTGACGGACAAGCAAAGCGGCGGCGACGCTGGAATCGACGCCGCCGGACATGCCGACGATCACTTTTTCTTTTCTCTTGGCGGACATGCTTATTTGGCGCTGAGCAGGGCGGCGAACCCGGCCCAATCGCCGGCGACGCCGATGTGGCCGGCCG
>CAYPMU010000076.1:0-5935 GCA_964411975.1 uncultured Gammaproteobacteria bacterium
ATATCGCGTCCCGCGAGGCGACGAACGGTCTTCATACTTCAGATGAATGACTCAGAAGCGCCTTCGGCTCCACACCGGATCTTATGACGGCTTTACCTACCGCCCGCCGGGACTGCAGGCGCGGCAAGGAACCGGATCCAATTCCGCGCCTTTCGCTTCTTTCAGCCTTTCATTGAACGCCGTATTTCTCTGTCCGTCTCGCGTTTCTTTATCGTGTCCCGTTTCTCGAACTGCTTCTTGCCGCGGCCGATGCCGAACTCAAGTTTGATCTGAGACCCCTTAGTATATACAGAAATAGGCACCAAAGTCAATCCTTTCTGCTCCATTTTCCCGGCCAGACGGTCCAGTTCCCGTTTATGCAGCAGGAGCTTCCGGGAACGGTTGGTGTCGTAATCCGGCTTAGGCCCGGCTTTCGGATACAGAGGGATGTGGGAATTTATCAGCCAAGCCGCTCCCCGGCTGATGGTGACATACGAACCGAGCAGGCTCATGCGGTTGGCCCGGACCGACTTAACCTCGTGGCCGAACAGCACCAAACCGGCCTCGAATTTCTCCAGGATGGCGTAATCGAACAAGGCGCGCTTATTGACGGCTAACTGCGGCATAACACACCTACTTTAGCACCCGCGGCCGGCTTAACTCAAACCGGAGCGGCCGGCTCAGCGCGGCGGCAGCGGCGCCACCGCGGCCCGGTGCGCCATGAACCCGCGGAAATCATCGCTCATCGGGGCCGTATCCAGGCCGATCGCTGCCACCAGTTCGTCCACGGCCGCCTTGTTCCCCTGCTCCTCCACCAAGGCGGCGGCATGATTGTATAGCGCGTGGGAGACAAGCAGACCCAACGCCGGCTGGCGGCGCAGCATGTCCATGTCCGGAAGGGACGGCAGCGGCTCGGCCGGCAGATCGGCGACAGCGCCGCGCGCGCCGGCCGCGGATACCCGGAAAGCCAGACCGTTGGAATCGGCGGACAGGCCTTTGATGACGTACTCCGGGGCGAAAGTGGAATAGACCGGACGGCCGGCCAGGTCCGGATCGGCCAGGACCTTTTCCAGCAACAGCCGCCGCCGCAGGTCCAGGGAGAAATTCTCGTACCCCGCGGGCAGCACCGGGGTCAGGAGACAGCTGATGCCGGCGTCCTGGACCACGGTGACGTCGGCGCGCCACCCCTGGATCGTCTGCAAGTAGGCCAGCACGAACAGTTCGGTATCGTGGACATAGGAATAGTCGTTGACCACGAGCACGGCCCCCGGAGGCAGGCGTCCGAGCAGCTCCCGCCCGTAAGCCTCGACGAACGGCGAACGGTACGGCGCCATCTTCGGCCAGTTGCCGACCAGGCCGGCCGCGGGCAGGGACAGCAGCAGGACGGCCGCCAGGACCCCGGCCGCGCGGCCGGTCGAACGCAGACCGGCGCGGAGCAGCCAGGCCAAGCCGGCCGCGGCCAGGACGGCCGTGAAAGCGTAACCGGCCAAGCCGTAGACCCGGGAAAGATAAGCCGAGGTATCGGTCCAGTCGGTGGACCGCGTCAACAGGGCCAAGGGCGCGGAAAGGACGCCGCCCAGACACAGGACCAGGACGGCCGCGGCCCGCCGGTTCTTCGCCGCCCGGGACCGCCAAACGCCGACGGCCGCCAGGAACACCGGCAACGGGCCGAGGTAGACCAGCAGCTGCCAAAGCAGAACGAAACTCAGGCCGGTTTTCTGCCAGGCCGCGGCATCCAGGTCGGCGTAACGGCGCCGCAGGACATGATCGGCGAAATCGCGCCAACCGTTGACCGCTCCCATGACGTAGGGCGGGTCGGCCAGGGCCCGCAGGTACAGCACGGCGTACGGCAGCAGGCCGACGGCCAGGGCCAGGCCGGCCAGCAGCCATTTCTTAGAGGGGCGGCACAGGCCCCGGTCAGCCCGACACACGGCGAAAATGAAGAACGGCAGCGCCGCCAAAGCCAAAAACAGATGGTTGGCCAGCGCGCAACCGAACAAAAAAACGCCGCCGGCCAGCCAGGGAACCGACCGGACGTCCTCGACGTAACGCGCCAGACACCAGGCCGCTCCCAGCAACAGCAGGGCGTGCAAGGCGTAGACTTTGGCGTAGATGGCCTGACTCCACCAGATCTCTGAAAAAGCCAGCTGCAGCAGAACGGCGGACATGGCCAGGCCGGAAAGGCGGGTCAGCGGCGCGCCGACGGACGCGGCCAGCCGCCGGGCCAGGATGAAAGCCAAGACCACCGCCCCGGAAGCGCAGACGGCGGAGAACAGGGCGACCCGCCACGGTATCGTGCCGAAAGGCAGCCAAACGAAGATCCGGGCCAGCAGCACATAAAGGGGGAAACCCGAAGGATGCGGCAGCCCGAAGGTCGCTGCCGCCGTGACGAATTCGGCGCTGTCCTCGAACGACACCGTCCGGGGCAGGGTCGCCGCGTAGACCGAAAAAGAGCCGGCGGCCAAAGCCAGCGGCCAAAAGGCCGGCTTATCGATCAATGAGGTCAGACGCGCTCTCCAGGAACCGCTCATAGTAAAAAATTATAGCAAAATTCCGGCGTAAAAGCAGGCCGGGAAACGATCTGCCGCCCTTCCGACCCGGCCGCTTTAAGGCCCGAATGGACGCGGAAATTAAGGCGGAGAACCTTTACAAAAAAGGGGCCGTGGGCTATGATGTCCACGCGACGTTTATTCTTAATTTCCACGGCCTTGAGAATCTCCAGACGACGTTTTAAACCGAAACCGACGACGGTCGTTTATGCCGTCAACGAGAACATCCGCTTCCCGGAACTGCGGGTCATAACCGACGCAGGCGACCACCTGGGCATTCTCAAGACGCCCGAAGCGCTGCAGAAGGCCCGGGAAATGGAGCAGGATCTGGTCGTCATCCAGCCCAAAGCCTTGCCGCCCGTGGCCAAGATCGTGGATTTCGGCAAATATAAGTACGAAAAAGAGAAAGAAAGCCGGAAGCAGAAGGCCAAGGCCAAGAACGTCGAGGTCAAAGGCATCCGCCTTTCGGTCCGCATCGGCGCCCACGACCTGGAAGTGCGCCGCGGCCAGGCCATGAAATTCCTGGACGAGGGCGATAAGGTCAAGATCGAGATCATCCTGCGCGGCCGGGAGAAACGCCACGGCGACCTGGCCGAAAAGATCATCCGCCAGTTCGCCGAGTCCCTGAACCAGAAGATGCCGATCAAGACCGAACAGCCCATCACCCGCCAGGGCGGACAGTTGACAAGCATCGTCGGCAAGGCGTAATATCCTGAAACACGCGATAAGCGCGAGGCGGCCAGGCCTGCGGGTCGGCCGCTTGACACGTTCGTTCGCGAACGGCGCGTCTTGACGGTTAAACGCTTCCCCTATCCTTTATGAAGACGAATAAAGCCATCGCCAAAAGATTCAAGGTCACGCGCAAAGGCAAGGTCCTGAAACGGGTCACCGGACAGGATCATTTCAATTCCCGCGAAACGGGCAAGGTCATCCGCAACAAACGGCGCGACGTCCAGTTGACGGGCAAGCTGAGCCGCAACATCAAGAAAGCTATTTAACGACGCCGACCCTGGACCGCGCCGCTTCCGACGCGGGCAGATCTCAGGCGGATCCACACCACTATGCCACGAGTCAAACGCGGAAAAGCCCATCTTAAGAGACGCAAGCTGCTGCTGGCCCAGACCAAGGGTTACATGTGGGGCCGGAAGAGCAAGATCAAGCTGGCCCGGGTGGCCGTGCTCAAAGCCGGACAGAACGCCTATCGCGACCGCCGCCTGAAGAAGCGGGACATGCGGGCCCTGTGGCAGACGCGGATCAACGCCGCCGCCAGGACGAACGGCCTGAGCTACAGCCGGCTGATCGACGCCCTGAACAAAGCCGGCATCAAGCTGGACCGCAAGATCCTCGCCGACCTGGCCGCCCGGTTCCCCCAGGTCTTCAACGCCGTGGTCAAAGCGGCCAAAAGTTAAACCCGACACGAAAGAAAAACCTCCCTCCAGGGAGGTTTTTTGGTCCGCCTTTGCCGCCGACTTTCATCCGGGCCTCTCACGGGGTTGACAAATCGCCTGTTTTCTGCTATATTTACCCGTTTCAAGTCAGGACTTGAGACGCTGCGCCATGGCGCGGCAGGTTCTTTCCCAACCGAAGTTCAAGATTGAAAACCATACACAGAAGAAAAGGAGGCAGTCATGCCGGAAACGACGAAGGGTGGCAACACCGAGACCGCGACCGCGGAGGAGACGTTCATGAACGAAGACCAGGACAAGGCGAACGCCGAGCACGCCGAGGTCGAGAAGGACGACGAGACCATCAAGCCCGTGGGCGGCATCAAGCGCCTGCTCGTCTGGACGGCCCTGATCGTCGGCTCGTGGGCCCTGGTCCTGGGCATCGCCTACCTCGTCTACTCGGGCCTGAAGAGCGACCGTCAGGTCGCGCCCGCCGCCTCCGTCGTCGTCAGCGACGACGGCCGGACGGTGACCGTGCCGGCGGTGCGCGGCGTCAACGCCGCCGACTGCCGGCCGGAAGAGCTGGCCGTCGAAGGCAACCGTCTGGTCTTCAAGAACGGGTGCGCCAAGCCGGTTTTCTACGACCAGGAACAGTAAGGACGCGGCGCGACCCTCTCCGAACGGGCGGCCCGGTATCAAGGCCGCCCATTTACTTTACCCCAAAACACCACCCCTAAACAAAGATAAGGATGCGAGTCATGACGTATGGTATCGAAGTGAAAGGCGCCGAACAGCTGGGCCGAGTCGGCACGGCGCTTCAGCCGCTGGAGATCGTCGTCCGCTACGAGAGCGGCGAGCCGGTCTTCGACCTGCCGGTGAAGTTCCGCCTGATCTCGGGCAACGGCCGTTTCGAACACCGCGACGGCCTGACCGACATCCAGGGCGGCGCCATCGCCGAGTTCGTCCCGGAGCAGGCCGGCCCCTACCGCATCGACTGTCTGGTCGGCGGCAAGGGCGGCCAGGCCGTCCACTTCACCGGCACGATCGACGAACCGTCGGTCGTGGTCGATGAAACGGCGCCCGAGCTCCAGCCGGCCGAGGCGATCCAGCCGGAAGACGCGGCCGAACGGTCGACCGAGTCCATCATGGCCGAAGTCGACGCGTACCTGGACGGCCTGCGGGAACCGCCGGAATCCGTTCGGGAACCCGAAACGGCGGCGACGGACGCGGTCGAGGCGGTCGGGTCCCCGGAAACGGAAATGCCGGCCACGCCGGCCGCTCCCGAA
This sequence comes from uncultured Gammaproteobacteria bacterium, assembly GCA_964411975.1. Classification (GTDB taxonomy): domain Bacteria; phylum Patescibacteriota; class Patescibacteriia; order SG8-24; family SG8-24; genus CAYPMU01. The sequence continues at coordinate 5,200 of CAYPMU010000076.1, forward strand.
CCGGAGCCGCTGCCCGAGACGGCCACGGCCGGCGAGATCCCGGCAATGGAAGCCGGCGCGCCGTCCGCCGTCGAGGAGGACAGCGTGATCGTGGACCTGCAGCAGCTCGGCGAACAGGAGCGGCAGCCGGAAGCCAACGCGGCCCCGGTCGCCGGAACCGACGCTCCCCTGCCGGAACCGGAGCAGATCGAGCCGCTGCCCGAGACCCCGCCGTCCGACGACAGGACGGACGCGGCCGCACGGGCCGGACTCGACTGGCCGAAGACCGGCGGAAAGATCGGCATCGCCGTCCTCTCCCTGGTCATCGCCCTGGCCCTCTTCGGACTCGTGCGCCACATCGTCCACCGGCCGGCCGCTCCGGCCGCGACGACGAGCGGGTCGATCCACTGCTCCAGCAGCAACCTCCAGCAGGTCGGGCACACCTACGTGTTCACGAACTGCACCGTGAAGCCCTAGGGCTTCTTCTCTCCTTCCCCCACCGGGACCGTTCCGGTGGGGGTTTTCTTTAGCCTTATTTTGCCCCGCGGCCGGCCATACCCTTGAAATAATTTCAGCCTTGGCCTACAATATCCATACGCAAATCACGGGTCCGTGGTGTAGCCCGGTTAACACGGGCCGCAGTCCTGCGGCCAGACCGAGGGTTCTGATCAGCATGATAATCACCCTTTACGTCATCCAAAACACCAACGGCAACTACTATATCGGGGTCACCGAAGACATTCGCCGGAGGCTGAAT
>CAYPMU010000077.1:0-5923 GCA_964411975.1 uncultured Gammaproteobacteria bacterium
GAAGTGGCGCACCAGGCCGAAGGTCAGCCGCTGGGTGACGACCACCGTCGGCTTGACCGTCAGGAAGCGGATCATTCCCGACACCAGGACGAAGATCAGCAGGATGCCGATCGGCGCCTTGAAGTCGGCCAGCTGGTAGGACCAGATCCGCCAGCCTTCCTTGGGAAAACTGACCAGCAGGAAGGCGCCCATCGACAGGACCACGGCGATCCAGCCCAGGACCCGGCTGATGTAGGCGCCGAACCGGAGTTCGCCGGTCCGAACCAGGTGCTTGGTCGTGAGCCAGACCAGTTCCAGACGCCGTCCGCGCTTCCATTTCAGTTCGAACTTCGGCCAGCACAGGTCGAACATCAGCGACCAGGTCCCGGTATTGACGTAGGTGCCCAGCGCGTCGGTCACCCGCCGCCACTCATGCGAATGACCCAGAATGACCGCCTTGACCCGCCCGTCATGCTCCCGCAGGAGCTTCTTGGCGTAATCATCCACCGGCTGTTCCACCAGGTTCTCGAAGGCCATCCGCAAGTGGGTCCGCAAACGGGTCTTCCGCCGCACGTCCCAAATGTCGAAGAAGGCGTTGAACAGGTAGTTGCCGACGGCGGCCACGACGACATAGGCGGCCCAGCCCCATTTATGCAGGGCGGCGTTCTGCCACAGGGCCTTGTAATTCGTCAGGCGCCCGACCAGGGGGTTGTGCAGCTTGATCTTGTTCACCAGGCCGACGGTCATGAACGAACCGTAAGGCACGTTCAGGATGGGGTGCTTGATAGCCCGGCCGAAACGCTGGGTCAGAACGACCGTCTGGGGGTCGACGGAATTATTGGCCTCGGCGTCGTTGCCGTGGTAGTAGAGGACCCCTTTGTCGATGTCCCTGAACCCGACGCGCTGGTCGATGAAGCGGAGCTTCTTGGCCAGATCGGCGTCGCCGCCGGTCAGCCGCCGGACGACCTTGGCCTGCACGCGGTCCCAGACCAGGAACAGGTCATGATTGCCGACGAAGATGTCGACGAAGCAGTTCGGCCGGCGCAGGAAGCGGGCCAGGGCGTCGAAGAACGCCGGGTGGCCCAGGATGATCCGGCCCATCTTGCCGGCGCCCGCGTGTTCGTACGGCGGGTCGGAAAAACGTCCGTTCCAGGTCACGGCCAGGGGGTCGAAGATGTCGCCCAACAGGCGCAGCCTGACCGTCCTGGTCCGGCCGTAGGTCTCCAGCACCTTGTCGATGAAAGAGACGAACTTGCCGTCGTCCGGAAAATCCTCGAGCGGATTCAGCGGGTTGACGACCGGGTGCGGATCGCCTCCGGAGAACAGTCCGACCCACCAGCGCCAGGCGCGGCGCAGCCGGGACGGACGGAACTTCTGGAGCTTCACCAAGCCTTCGGAAAGGTGGAGATCGCTGACCACCACGTTCACTTCTTCGAGCACCGGGGTATCATTCGGCGCCGGAGGGGCGCCGGAAGCACCCGTGTGCTTCTTTTCGTTCGACGCGCCCATCAGGCACCTCCTTAGGTTGTAAATGTGCTTTGTTGACGCAAAAAACGGGATATCCGCTCATCACGCCAGACACCCCATTTAAGCAGAATTCCGCCTTTTTGTCAATTCTCGGAACTTAACGGTCACTGGGAGAGCACCCGCCGGTAAATAGCCTCAGTCCTGGCGGCGATCTTGTCCCAGTCGTACTCTCCGGCCACCCACTTCCTGGCCCGTTCGCCGCGTTCGGCCACGATCTCCGGATGGTTCAGGAGCATCCTGATCTTGCTCCTCAGGTCGGCGGCGTCGGCATTGATGAAGGTCAGGCCGCTGTGGTCGATGGGTTCGATGTTCTCCGGGATGTCCGAGACCAGCACACAGCGGCCCGCGGCCATGGCTTCGAGCACGGACACGGCCAAGCCCTCGGCCTCGGAGGGATGGACGTAAAGGTAGGCGTTGGCGAACAGCTGCTTCAGGGCCGGTCCGGTCTGAAAACCGGTGAAGATGATCGAGGAATTGCCTTCGCTCAAACGGCGGATGTACTCGGAATATTCGGAACCGAAACCGGCGGCGCCGACCACGACCAGTTTTTTCTCGTTCTCGAAACCGTCGTAGGCTTCGATCAGGTGATGGATCCCCTTCTGCCGCACCAGCCGGGCCACGGTCAAAATGTAGCCGCCCGGCTGCAAGCCCCACTGGGCCAGGAGGTCGCTGCCCGGATAGCCGCCGACCGCCGCGCCGTTCGGGACGTGGTCAACGTCCTTCCGAAAATGGTCGCGGCAATATTTCTGGATGACGCGCGATACGGCGATGGTGGCGTGCGGATACCTGACCGCAGCCCATTCGCCGAAACGCAGGTACCACCTCGCCGGCAGGCTCCATTTGGGATGAAACCGGTCCAGGCTGTGGAAAGTGACGACGACCCTGGACCGGGGCTTGAACAAGCGCGGGATCCAGGCGAAGGTCGCCGGACCGACGCCGTGGTAGTGGATGATGTCCGCCTTCCGGAACAGCAGGGCCGCGCTGGCCAGCAGCGTGTGGGTGAAGGTGTCGAGGTTCTTGGTCGGCACCGACGGCAGCCGGTCCAGACGGATGCCGCGATAGAACGACTCCCTGGTGCCGGTGAACCGGGGCCGGACGTAGGCCGCGACCCGGTGGCCGCGCGCCGCCAGCCGCGACGCCAGCTCTTCGACATGCCGCTCGACCCCGCCGGAATCAGCCCGAACCGGCAGGCCTTTGAGTCCCAGCATGACGATATCGAGATGTTCTTCGCTTCCTTCCGGCATAGGTATCACCGATATTCTATCACTCCCGCCGCCGTTCGGCACGCCGGAACACTTGCTTCAAAAATAGAATGATGGAAAGATACCGGGGCGATATGAGAATCGGCGGCGCCGGCGGCGCCGTACCGGCAACAGAGGAGATCCCCATGTTCGCGATCATTGTCCTTTTGTTCCTGACCGCCGCTCCCGGCGGCGCGGCGATCCCGGAAGCGGCTAAAGAGCCGCCGGCCGCGATCGCCGCGGCCTACCCGGACCTCAACCTCAGGATCGGGCAGGCCAAAGACCTGCTGGCGGAAGCCGCGATCGGCTCAAGCCGCCCCGGCGGCGATAATGCCGTCCTCGCGGTCTGGGACGGTTCGCCCGACGGCGCCGTCCGGCTTGTATCCGTCCGCGACGGCGTTTCCCGTACCAGCGGCTTTGCCGTGGAGCGACAGCGCTATAACGGCGTCAATTCCGACTACCGGGTGACCGAGCCGGAAGGCTGGGTCGTCCTGGCAGGCAAGTTCAACGTCGGCCGGGGCCGGACGCGGCGCACGGCCGTCTACACGCCCTACACGCCGGGCCTGCACACGCCGGACATGGTCGCCGCCGGACGGGCTTACCTGGAAACGGCGGCGCCGCCTCCCTGGCGGTGCCCGGACTGCCGGTGACCGCGACCGTCGACCGCCGTACGCTAATGACCATTCTGGTCATCGAGCACGTGCGCTCGGACAAGGCCGCCGAACTCGGCTGGCAACGGGTCACGGAGGAGGTCCTGGTCACTCTGGCTGCCAACGGCGACGACGCCTACGACGACGCCGTCTCCCGGGCCCGCGCCCAGGGCCTGGCGCAGTTCATCAAGAGCAGCTATCAGTTGACGCGGCGCCGTTATCCCGGCGCCCGGCTGCGGGCCGACTTCAATGCCGGCACCGCCGACCACCTCAACGTGGTCAAGGCCCAGTACTGCCTGGCCGACTGGACGCTGACGACGCTGAAAAAAGAGACCTTGGCCGACCTGAACCTGCCGGGCTTCGAGGAAGAACTCGGCGCTTTCATCGCCGCCGGCTACAATGGCGGCGAGAGAAGGGCCGCCCGGGCTTTCTACGGCCACCCCGGCGACTGGGAGAGGTCCGGTCACGGACTTTGGCGCGAAACCGTCAGCTACGTGCGCACCTTCCGCGCCGTCTACCGCCAGCTCTTTCCGCCGGCCGAACAGGGAGCGGCCGAGGACCGCACCTTCGATCCCTAACGGAACACCCGGAAGCTATCCGGGTGTTTTTTTATCGGTGCGGCGTCCGAAAATATTTAAACCGCCCCGGGAAGCGGGGCGGTTCTTTCACGCGATAATATTCTTGCTTATTCCTCCTCGGGCACCGGCGCCAGCACGTCGCCGAAACGTTTGACGGTCCTGAACTGGAGATCGCCGGCAAGCCTCAACAGATATTTCGACTCGTCCTCATGCCCGGCCGCGGCCAATTCGCCGGCCAGACGCTGGTAACCGTAAATGTTGCGGGCCGTATTCTCGATCGAGCCGCGGAAGGTGGGAGCGATCCGGACCAGATTCTGCGGCTTGAGCAGGGCGCGGATCGCCGCGTCATCGTCCGGACCGAACCTGAACCGGGGCATCTCCTGCAGGCCCTTGATCCGGCCGAAGGTGTCGTAGACGAAATTGACCCGGTCGGGACCGGCGGTGAACTGCTCGACGCTGCCGCCGATGATGGAGGTGATGGTCTTGACCTCGACTTTATGCGGGACGCGCGCCTCAGGCGGCAACTCCACGGCCTTGGCGACCTTCAGCGGCTGGGGCGAAGTATCGGCAGCGGGGACCTCCGGCGGCTCTTCAGCCAGCGCTTGTTCCAGTTTCGGGTTGGCGTACTTGCCGATCTTCTCGATGATCTCACGATGGTGCTCCTCGCCGACCTGCTCCACCGCGGCCTGATCCACGAGACGGACGACACTGACCCGTGCCGCTCGCATGTCGCGTTCGAGGTTGCCGAGCAACAGGCGGCCTTCTTCGGTCTGGTCGATGCCGGCGCCCTTCAGCTTGGTCAGCATCTCGGAAGCGTAATGGGCGCGGAAAGCGGCGGCCTGGATCTCGCGCAGATCATCCGGAGACGACTTGGACAGGACGGAACGCCAGCCATTGGCCAACATGTCGCCCTCATACACCTTGGGATCCAGAGCTTTGGGGAATTCGAACCTGACCACCGGATGGCCGGCGTTGTCGAAAGCGATATGAGCGCCGACGCCGGAACCGAGATCGGCCCTATGACCGGCGGCGAACGGCGTTTCGGCCAGGCGGGCCATCAGCTCCTGTCCTTGCGGCGGAACGGCCACTTCGACCTCAGGAACGACGGCGGCTAGCTGGTCCGGGACGTGACCGCCAGCTTCCATCTTCACGCCCAGACGATGCTCCAAGACCCATTGCGCGGCCCGTTTGGCGTCGTAACCGGTGGCGACATCGATCGTCTCACCGCCGCCGATCTTCAGTTTGAAGTTCGGAGATCGCTGTCCCTGCTCCAGCATCTGCGCCAAGGATTTGCGCAGTTCTTCCTGCGATCCCAGGTCAGTGCCGGCGCGCCGGACCCAGGATTCTCCCAAGACCGTCTGATTCGGGGTCAATCCGGTTTTTCGGGCTTCGGCCGCGAGCTGGGCTACGCGTTCGGGCGACAAATGCGCCGTGGTCATGGCGCGCGCAGCCTCGCCATCCAGATCATATTGCCGAGCTACCTGCAAAGCCTCAGGACTGCCTTCGATCATGGACTCGGACGTCGCCGGGACCAACGGCCGGCGACCGGTGGACAGGTCCGGAGTCGGCTCCCCGCGCGGCGCCAGGAACGAACGATGGAAAGCCTCGCCGGTCCTGCCCAATTCCTTGATCCGTTCCTCCAAAGCCGCTTCCTGGATGCCCAGCCGCCGCAATAATTCCGGGTCGCTGGTCTTTTGCTCCAGGGCCCGCAAAGCTTCGAGTTCGGCGGTCTTGGCTTTGATCTCGCCGCTGATCAGCTCGAACCGCTTGCCGAGTTCGGACCTGAGCCAGGCCACGTCTTCCGCCGTCTGCTGGCCGCGGACCAGGTTCTGCCGCAGCCGGTCATCCAGCGCCGGATCGGGTTCGGTTCCGTTCAGGCGCCGCAAAGCCTCTTCCGGGGTCATCTGCTCGGGCAGCGGCGTCTTCGGCACCCGCTCCAGACCGACAG
>CAYPMU010000078.1:0-5884 GCA_964411975.1 uncultured Gammaproteobacteria bacterium
GCCTGATCGAGCGTCTGGGCGATGGGCAGGTGGCCGGTGCGTTTCCAGATGTCCAGGACGTGGAAAGAGTGGTGGGGCATGGCGCCATGGGCGATCTTGTCCTCGACCAGCTCGAAAGAGCGGGCATCGATCTTTTTTTTCATTTCCAGGTCCTCGACGAGGTGACGGTGCAGTCCCTGTTTGCCGACGTTCTCCAGCAGGTCGTTGCCGATCCAGTAAGCCTCGACCACCCGTTCGTCGAACGGATCGCGGATGCCGTTGGCCCGGGCGATCAGCCGGAGGTAGGGGAACATCGTGGCGAAGCCGCGCAGGAGCGCGGTCAGTCCCGGGTCGGTCTCGCCTTCTTTGATGTACGCCAAGATCTCCTGACTGGCGTCAGGGCCGCAGTAATGGAGCCGGTTGGGGCCGAAAGCGTAGCGGCTGCAGCGCAGGATGCCGTCCATAGTTCGGGGCGTGACAGCCGCCGGTTCCGGCGGTCGGTCGGAGCCTAGGCCGCCGGCGCGGTCAGGGCGGCCCGGCGTGGCCGGCTGAAATAGATGACCAGGAACGAGCCAAGGGCGAAGAGATAGGCGCTGGCCCATTGCGGGGCGCCGAAAGAATGCGAAACGAACGCGCCCGTCAGGACGTTGGTCACGAGCGTGGCCGGCACCAGCAGGGTGGCGACATAGCTGGCCGGGGCGCGCTTGAGGGCGGCATACCAGGCGATGACGAAGGCGGTCAGGACCGCGGCCGAGAGCAGGGCCCAGCCCCAGTGGCCGGCGTTCATGCCGGCGACGGCGGCCAAACCGCCGCGGCCCAGGGCGAAGGGCAGCAGGACCAGCGAACCGATCACCATGCGCGCGGCGGCCACGGTCGCACTGGAGACGTCTTTGAGCGCCATCTTGGCGATGACGTTCTCGCCGGCCCAGAGCAGGGTGGCGGCAAGGATCATCAATTCGCCGGCGTTATACTGGAAACCTTTGAATCCGCCGACCAGCAGGTTGGCGCCGAAGATGGCGGCCACGCCCAGCCATTGTCCCGGCGACATCTTTTCTTTGAGCAGCGGCGCGGCCAGCAGGATGACCCAGAGGAACAGCGTCTTGTGGATGAGCGAGGCGTTGACCGCGCTGGTCTGGGTCAGGCCGGTGAAGAACAGGGCGAAGGGCAGGGATCCGCCGATGACGCCGACGGCCAGCAGTTTAAGCCATTGGCCGCGGTTGAGCGACCGTAATTCCGGCAGCTTCTTCAGCGCCAGGACCAGGCCGATCAGCGCCAGGGCGACGACGGCATTCTTGAGCGTCGTGAAGACCACGGCGTCTTTGACGGCGGTCACTGCCAGCTTGTTGAGGAAGTTGGCCAGGCCGGAGATCAGCGCGGCGGACAGGGCCAGGATCGTGGCCGTGCCCAGGAATTTGTTCGTTTTTTCGGATGAAGCCATATGTTAATAAGAGTAGTTTAACCTGTTTATTGTACTACATTGTTGAACATCGGCCAAAGAAGTGGGATAATGGCCGCATTCACTCTTAAGGAGACTCTAAATATGAAGACCGATAAATACGTGCGCATCGCCCTGGTCCTGACCCTGGCGGGGACGCTTTTTTCCGGCTACCTGAGCGGCGTCAAACTGTTCGGCGGCACCTGCGCTTTCAATGAAACCTGCCCGATCTTTCTGGGTTATCCGGCCTGTTACTACGGCTTCGTCATGTTCGTGACGATGTTCGGCGCCACGCTGATCGCCCTGGTCCGCAAGGCCGCCGGCCGCTGGCCGCTAAATATGAACCTGGCCGTTTCCGCTCTGGGTATGGTCTTCTCCGGTTCGTTCGCCGTGTCCGAGATCGCCGCCTGGTTCAAGCCCGGCCAATTCCGCCTTTACGGCCTGGGTCTCTCGACCTGCGTCTACGGCTTCATCTTCTTCATTGTCATTTTCGTCTTCACGCTGACGGCCCTGAAGGGAGAGAAGGCCCCGGCTCCGGCGGCCGCGCCGCCTGTCGCCCCGCCGCAACCGTAAATTCGCGGACTCCGACGACATCAAAGCGTTCGGGCGCAACGCCGGGCGCTTTTTTGCGGCCGACAGGCCGGCCGATCTATGGTAGAATAATAATATGAATGACAGCCGTAACCAGCCTTTATGGCCGCGACCATCGCCCCTAAATTGACCGATAACGCCCGGCGCGTCCTGGAATCCAGGTATCTGCTGCGGGACCAGGACGGGAAGGTCATCGAGACCCCGGTCGAGATGTTCCGCCGCGTGGCCCGGACCATTGCCGCCGTCGAGAGACGGCATGGCGCCAAGCCGTCCGAGGTCAGGCGCTGGGAAGAGCTGTTCTACGCCATGATGGTCCACGGCGAGTTCCTGCCCAACTCGCCGACCCTGATGAACGCCGGCGGGCCGCTGGGCCAGCTTTCGGCCTGTTTCGTCATCCCCATCGAGGATTCCGTCGGCGACATCTTCGACGCGCTCAAGGCCGCGGCCGAGATCCACAAGAGCGGCGGCGGCACCGGCTTCGATTTTTCGACGCTGCGGCCCCGCGGCGACCGGGTCCGCTCCACCGGCGGCATCGCTTCCGGCCCGGTCAGCTTCCTGCATATCTTCGACGCCGTCACCGACGTCATCCGCCAGGGGGGCAAGCGGCGCGGCGCCAACATGGGCGTGCTGCGCGTCGACCATCCGGACATCGTCGAGTTCATCGAGGCCAAGATGCGCGAGGAATGCCTGCGCAACTTCAACGTCTCCGTGGCCCTGACCGACGCCTTCATGAAGGCGGCCCGGGACGGCCGGACCTACCGGCTGAGGAACCCGCGCACCGGCAAGCCGGCCGGCGTCCGGAGCGCCCGCGAGGTCTTCGACAAGATCGTCTACTCGGCCTGGCGCAGCGGCGACCCGGGCATCCTGTTCATCGACGAGATCAACCGCACCAACCCCACCCGGCACCTCGGCCCGATCGCCTCGACCAACCCCTGCGGCGAAGTGCCGCTGCATCCCTGGGAGTCCTGCAACCTGGGTTCGATCAACCTGTCCAAGACCGTCGCCGGCGAACCGTTCCGGGGCAAGATCGACTGGATCAAGCTCAAGGGGCTGGTGCATGACGCCGTCCGTTTCCTGGACGACATCATCGACGCCAACAAGTATCCCCTGGAACAATGCGCCGCCGCCGCCCTGGCCAACCGCCGCGTCGGCCTGGGCATCATGGGTTTCGCCGAGATGCTCATCCGGCTGGGCGTGCCGTACGATTCGGAGGAGGCCCTGAAGCTGGCCGGCAAGGTCATGGGCTTCATCGAAAAAGAAGGCCACGCGGCTTCCGCCGAACTGGGCCGGATCCGCGGCAGTTTTCCCAACTTCCGCGGTTCGCTCTGGCAGAAAAAAGGTTTCCGCCATATGCGCAACGCCACGATCACGACCATCGCCCCGACCGGCACGATCTCCGTCCTGGCCGGCTGTTCTTCGGGCATTGAGCCGCTGTTCGCCATTTCTTACGTGCGCAACGTCCTCGAGGGGGCCCATCTGGTCGAGACCTCGCCGCTGTTCCAGGAAGCGGCGGAGCGTCGCGGGGTCTGGAGCGACAAACTGGCCGTCGAGATCGCCGGGAACGGTTCGGTCCAGGGCGTTCCGGGCCTGACCGCCGCGGAAAAACGCCTGTTCCGCACCGCCCACGAGATCGACGTGGATCACCATGTTCGCATGCAGGCCGCCTTCCAGCGCCACACCGACAACGCCGTGTCCAAGACCATCAACCTGCCGGAACAGGCCGCCCAGGAGGACGTGCGCCGGGCCTATTTCGACGCCTGGGAGAAGAAGTGCAAAGGCATCACCGTCTACCGTTACGGCAGCAAGTCCCAGCAGGTGCTGACCATCGGGCCCGACCAGTTCCACAAACGCGACATGGTCAGCGTCGACACCGAGTTCGCCGGCGGCTGCACGGCCGGGGTCTGCGCCTATACGCCGACCTGAGACCGTCCCTATGATCGACCGCGAGGATCATCGGATGAAACGCATCCCCATCGGTCCCGTCACCCTGGAGGGGGAATTGAGGCTGGCCGACGGGGCGGCCGGCATCGTCGTTTTTGTCCATGGCAGCGGCAGCAGCCGCCACAGCACGCGCAACAGGTTCGTGGCCGTCCAGCTGCGGCAGGCCGGACTGGCGACGTTGCTTTTCGATCTGCTGACCGAAGAGGAGGATCAGATCCCTGAAATGAGGTTCGATATCGGCCTGTTGACGAAGCGGCTTTTGGCCGTGACCGCCTGGCTCAGGCGGCAGCCCCGGACCAAGGACCTGGCCATAGGCTATTTCGGCGCTTCGACCGGAGCGGCGGCGGCTTTGAAGGCGGCCGCGGCCCCGGGCCAGGACGTCAAAGCCGTGGTCTCCCGCGGCGGCCGTCCGGACCTGGCCGCGCCGGACCTGGGACGGGTGAGGGCGCCGACGCTGCTGCTCGTCGGCGGCGACGATGCCGAGGTCATCAAACTGAACGAGTGGGCGGCCGCGGAACTGCGCTGTCCCAAGAAAACGGTGATCATCCCCAAAGCGACGCATCTTTTCGAGGAGCCGGGGGCGCTGGAGGAGGTGGCGCGTCAGGCCGCCAAATGGTTCAGCGCATATCTTCGATGAGGCCGGCCGTCGATGCATATCAAAAACCGCCCCGTCCGGGGCGGTTTTTAAAGTCCGATGCCGCTCACTCTTCGACGACGAAGGCCATCTTCAGATTAGTCCGGAATTCGACGACCCGGCCGTCGATGACCTTGGCCGATTGGCCGACGACATCGACGCCGGTGATGTTCTTGACGGTCTTGGAACTGCGGCGGACGGCCTGGACCACCGCGTCCTCGTAGCTTTTTTTGGAAACGCCGATAAGTTCGATGATCTTGACGACCATAAGATAAGGCTAAGAATAAGCTTCTGCCGCCATTTTACACCATCGGCGGCGGCGGGGCGAGGGGCGCCGGCGGGCGCGGGAGCACTTCAATATCGGCCGGAAAAAGAGTATAATTACCATATGAAGAAATTCGACCTGCTGCCGGACAAGGACGGCCTGACCATCCGCGTCATCGCCTCGACCAAGGTCGGTTTTGTGACCGCCGCTTTTGACGGCCTGTTCGCCGTGGCCCGTCCGGAATACGCGGAGACTTCGGAGGAGAAACGGGTGTTCGCCGACACCTCCGAGCGGCCTTTTTCCGTGCAGGCCGGCGATTTCAGGGAGTTGACGGTCAAACTGCTGAAGGCGGCCTGGGCGGCGGCCGCGGGCGGCAAGGAGGCCTTCACCGGCATCCGGTTCAAACTGATAACCGACATCAAGACCGAGGGTGATTTCATGGGATTGCCGGTCACCGGTTTCGGCCGCAAGATCAAGGACGTGGTCTGCGACAGCCAGGTCATCCAGAAGAACCAGGTCGGCAATTGGGAGGCCCAGATCAGTTTTCGGGTCTGAGCCGGCGGGAACCCGCGCAACCCTGAATAAGGTGAGCCGGCCCGCCTGCCGCGCTCTATTTTTTTCGAGACAACTATGTCAGCAGCCAGGAAACTGAGCCGGCCGTTCTTCGACCGTCCGGCCGCGACCGTGGCCCGGGAACTGCTGGGCAAATTCCTGGTGCGCCGCCGGCGCGGCCGCGTCATGGCCGCGATGATCACCGAAGTCGAGGCTTACGACGGTTTCGAGGATAAGGCTTCGCACGCCAGCCGCGGCCGGACGGAGCGCAACTCGCCCATGTTCGGCCAGGCCGGCCGCTGGTATGTTTATTTCGTTTATGGCATGCACTGGATGCTCAACGCGGTCACCGGCCGGACCGGCCATCCCGCGGCCGTGCTGATCCGCGGTCTCGAAGGATTCAAAGGTCCGGCGCGGCTCACCCGCGCGTTGGGCATCGACCGGCGGCTTAACGGCCAGCCGGCGTCGCCGCGGTCCGGCCTGTGGG
>CAYPMU010000079.1:0-5881 GCA_964411975.1 uncultured Gammaproteobacteria bacterium
CGGTGACGAGGATGACGTGGCCGATGCCTCCGGGAAAACGGCGGTCATAGCGTCCTTCGCGGCCGCGCAGGAAGATCAGGTCGCCGGCGCGCAGCGCCGCGCCCGTCCTGACGCGGCGGCCGAGCGCCGCCTGGGCGATGGCGATCCGCGGCAGTTCGATGCCGGCGGACTTGTAGCAGAACTGGGTGAAGCTGGAACAGTCGAAACGCAGCGGCGCTTCCTGGGTCCAGGCGCCGTATACGTAAGGACGGCCCAGATGCTGGCGGGCCGTAGCGGCCACCTTGGCGCGTATCCGTTCTTTGTCGGCGGCTCGGATGGCCATATCAGATGCCGGACCCGGCCGCCCCGTTGACCGCCGGCGACAACATGGCCTTGGCCGCCTCCCACATCTCCGGACGGCCCTGGAGCTTCAGCCAATACCACCATTCGACGCCCCAGAGGTAGATCTCGGTGAAACCGATCCGCCGCGCGAAGACCAGGTTGGACCTCAACCGCTCCGGGTTCATCAGCTCCAGCTGCCGGTCGATGGGCATGGAAATGATCGGCTGCGTCGTCCAGGGTTCGCCCTGGAGCTCGGTGACGATCACTTTTTTGACCAGGGTGGCCACGGCCGCGGCGCGGTCGCGATAGATGCGGGGCGTGATCGGCCAGTAGAAATATCCGGTGAAACGGCTCCAGACGATACGGTAGGTGCTGACGCCCAGGATATCGGCCAGGCTGGCGGCCCGCACCCAAGTGGACAGCTCGCCGCTTTCGGAGATGACGATGGGCCGGCCGTCGAGGGACCTGACGGCGGCGATCTCGCGTTTGAGGAAATCGACGTCGGCCGGCGGGCACTCGCCGAAATCGAAGAACGGCTCGTTCTCCACCTGCCAGGCGACGACGGCCGGATCTTTGGCGTAGCGCCTGACGACCGTACCCAGCATGGCCAGGACGCGCGTGCGCATCAGCTCCTCGTTCATGCCGACCGCCCACTTGGGGATGTGGCATTCCGGCCACCGCGGCAGCTTGCGGCCGATCGCCAGGATCACCTTGGCGCCGCGCCGGTCGGCCTGTTCCAGCTGCCAATCGAGGTCGGAAAAGTCATAGACGTCCGGCTCGGGTTCGATCCGGCTCCAATAGGCCGGCAGGCGCAACCGGCGGACGCCCAGGTCGTCGAGCGTGGCGGTGTAAGCCGCCTGCCATTCGACGCCAAGATCATCGGCGTAGACCGTGGAGAAGGTCGCGCCGAGTTCGGCGTCCTTTTCCTCCAAACCCAGATTGGAGACGACGATGTTCATGAACCCCAGACCCAGGGCCAGGGCCAGGAACAAAGCGCCCCAAAACCCGCCCGGATGGCGCCGGGCCCAGGCGTGGGGCGGTGATTCCGCGGCCGATCTTTTGCCGGTCGGATGTTCCATATTCACGATATATTTCCATTATACACTGCGGCGAACGGCGATGGAACCGATCGCGGAACGCCGCGGCGCGGATTGACTTCAGCCGGCGGATATGGCAAGTTCAGTTGTTCCCCAAAATAAGGAGGTACCGGATGACATCAAAGCTTTTCCGCCTGAGCCGGCTGGGGATGCCGACATTCGTTCTCGCGTTCTTTCCACTGCTCGCGGCCGGAGCTGACGAGCCGCGGCCCGACCCGCTGGGCCTCAGAGCGGCCTGCGTCCGGACGGCGGACGCGGCGCCGCAGGATGCGGCGGCCTGGATCCTGGAAAAGGATTTCGCGGCCGAAGCCGCTAACTTCCTGCGCCGCTCCATCGGCGCCACGGTCGTCCTGACCGTCGCCGCTTGCGACCGCGACATCTGCGACAGCCTCAGCCCGATCGGTACCGGCGTGGTCGTGACCGGCGACGGGCTGGTGCTGACGGCTTTCCACGTCGTCCGGGACGCGGTTGTCGTCAAGGCCACTTTCCGCTCCGTGGACGCCGACGGCCGCCTCACCCTGACGACCCGCACGGTCCCGGCCCGCGTCGTCGCCGTCGCTCCGGACAAGGACGTGGCCCTGCTCCGGCTCAAAGCCGATCCGGCGGGGTATCCGCACCTGTCCATCGATTGCCGCTGGCAGGCGCCCAAGCGCGCTCCGGTCTGGCACTTCGGCCAGAAGTCCGGCTGGGCTCACGGCCGGGTGACGCTGCAATCCACCGTCGCGGTGGAGATCGCCGGCGTTTACGAGACCGACGCCATCGCCCGGCTGGGAGATTCCGGCGCCCCGTTCACCAAGGCCACGGGGGAGCTGATCGGCATCCTGCTGTCGCGACATGGCGACGGCCGCTCCTACTACATGCCGGTGGCCGACGCCATCGCCGCGCTGGAAAAAGCGGCCGGCCGCTGAAACGACGACCCCGGGACTCGACTGAGTCCCGGGGTATTTCTTTCGGCCCGCGGCGGACGCCGTCAGACCTGTTCCACCCGATAGTCATCCAGCTCGCTGATCTCGCGGATGAGGGCCGGCAGGTCCAGACCATCGTCGGCTTCGATCTCCGCCAGCCCCATGCCCAGATCGACGGCGCAGCTTTTAACGCCGGCGGTCTCGCCGCAGACGTCCTCGATCAGGTTCTTGCACGATCCGCAGTGCATGCCGGTTATCTTCAGGGTGAGTTTCATATCATTTGGCATCGACGACCGTGATCGTGCCGCTGAACATGCCCATGGAGCAGCTGAACGTGTAAGCGCCAGGCGCGGACGGAGTGAACTCGACGATGTTGACGCCGACTTTCAGGGGCGCGCTGATGTTCAGTTTGCGGGAAACGACGTAAGCCAGGCAGCCCGATGACGTCTTCTGATCGATCTCCCAACGCACCGGCACGCCGGCCCGGACCCTGAAGCTGTCAGGTTCATACGCCGCGTTCCGTCCGCCAACGGTCATCTTGATGACCTGGCGCCCGTCGACGATCGGCGGCAGCCCGTCGACCGGAGCCTGGGCGGCCGGCTGCGGAGCCGGTTTATCCGGCAAACGCAGCGACAAGCCGGTGAGGGTCAGGGCGTTGGCCATGTTCATCAGGCCCAAGATCACCACCAGCGCGCCGGCGAAGCGCAGGAAGGCTTTGCCGGCCGGACCTTTAAGCGCGCCGGACGCCAGTCCCAGCAGGAGCAGCGCCGGCACGGTGCCGACGGCAAAACCGCCCAGAACGGCCATGCCGGCCAGGAACGAATGGGTGGACAGGGCGTAAACCTGGAACGCCTGGGTGAAACCGCAGGGGATGAAGAAGGTCGCTGCTCCCAGCAGGAAGGGAGCCGGCCAGAAATCCTTGGTCTCGATATCCATGACCTTATGGGCTACGGACTTGGGGGTGCCCGGCAACAGCCGTTTGACCCAGCGCGGCGCCAGTTTCAACATGTCCAGGCCCATGATCAGCATGAAAGACGCGGCCAGCATCATCAGGACCCCGGTGATCGTGACCGAGGGCACCAAGGCCCGGCCGAGAAGGCCGATCATTCCGCCCAGGACGCCGTAAGAGATGACCCGGCCGCCGATGAACAGCAGGACCGGACGCATGCGTCCCAGGGTCGTGGCCGAGGCGTAACGCTGGTTAAATCGGGCCACGGACGACAACAGCAAGCCGCCGGAAACGGCCATGCAGGAAGAGGCGCCGGCGACCAGGCCGACCAGGGCCGCGGCCCAGAAACCGCCGGTCTCGGAGACCCAGCTGTCGGTCGAAAGACGGCTGTGCGACAGTAACCAGGCGACGACCGCGGCCAGGGTGAAATAAGCCGACAACTCCCAAAACCCGGGGCGCTCGGCGGCATCCTCCGGGCGGCGGCCGGACTCGGACCAGGGATAGAGCCGGTATTTCTCGCCTTTCAGCGCCGCGGTCAGCTTGTCCAGGCCCAGATCGGCGTTGTTCTCCAGGGCGATCACCGCCGAACCGGCGGCCAGGTCGACGTCGACCTTCTTGACCCCCGGGACTTTTTTGAGCCGGCGCTCGACGGTTATCTCGCAGCTGCGGCAGGTCATGCCTTCGATGGCGACCTTCAACACGCCGGGGCGCGGCTCGTGCTCCGGCTTGTCGCAGACGATGGCCTCGGTGACCTGAAAACCGGCTTCTTTGATGGCGCGGGAGACGTCGTCAGCCGCCTCCGGACGGCTGATGGCTATCTCCGCCCGGCCGGTCCAAATATCCACGGCCAGGACGTCGGGCAGGTTCGCGGCCAGCTCCTCGAATTTCTTGGCGTTGTCCATGTCGAGATCGGCGACGCGGACGTGAAGCATTTTCATATCGATATCATTATAACTAAAACAGGCGCTTAAACCAGGATGTGCCTGATCCCATCCCGCGCCTGTTTCAATTCCTGAGGATCACGCCGGCCAATCTGAGCCTGGTCAGGATCTTCAGGATATGGCCGTCGCCGGTCCGGATGGCGGGCGGCGGAACCGGCAAGCGCCCGATGGCAGGCGCGGCGTCGGCGGCCGGGCCGAACGGCGCGGCGATCCTGATAGCGCCGGCGGCGGCCTTGCCGGCGGAAAGACACGCGGTCAGGCAATCAAGCGGCGGCATGTTCGATGCGTCGTCGGAGCGGCAAGGGTCTTGGTGGGCGGACATCGCTCCGGACGTCGCCTGGCCGGCGTCAGCAGACGCAAAAACGCCGTGAGGCAGTCCCAGGCAAAGAAAAACGGCGAGGATAAGCGTCGCGACCGTCGCTTTATTCATTATGGTTGAATAATAACGTCAAAAACGCGCGAGGTAAAGGCCTGCGCCTCGGTTAATTTTACCCGGCCTTGCGCGCCAGCAGCGCGAATTCGTAAGGCCACGGCGCCAACAGGCCGAGGCCCAGCCGGTAGATGCCGCTGACGGCGGTCATGTTGCCGGCAGGAATGCCGTAACCGTAGGTCTTGACGGCGGCGAGTCCGCAGCGCGCCGCCAGTCCGCTCAACTCGGCGCGGCCGAAGACCGTCAGGTGTTCGACCCCCCGTCCGTAAAAACGGAACAACGGGTAATTCAGCCGGCCGCCGCTGACGCGGCTCATTCCCTCGGCCAGGCGATACAGCAGGGATGACCTGTCCGGCGTGCCGATGACGGCCAGACCGCCGGGCTTGAGCAGTTCGGCCGTCCGCCGCAGGAATCCGGCCGGGTCCGGTACGTGTTCGATGACGTCGAACGACGCCACGACGTCGGCCGGTTCCGCGTTGAAGCGGCTGAGGTCGGCGGCGGTCATGTTCAGGCCGAAATTCTCGCGGGCGTAAGCGGCCGCGTACCCGTTCACTTCCACGCCCGCAACCTGGTAGCCGGCCCCGCGGGCCAGGTCCAGGAACACTCCCCGGGCGCAACCGATCTCAAGCAGGCGGCCGGGCGGCGGAGCGGCGGCGATGATCTCCCGGAGATGCCGCCGGTACAGCCTGATGATCGGGGCGTTCCGGTCATAACCGGCGGTCAGGTCGTCATGCAGCTCGGCCAGGTCCTCGGTATAATATTCCCGTCGTCCGTAGAGACGGTCCAATTCCTCCTGGTCCGGCAGGGGGAGCAGTCGGCGCAGGCCGCACCCGACGCAGCGAAGAACGGAACGGCCGTTGGCGAATTTAGCCAGCAGTTTCAGGGAGGCGCCGCAGATCGGGCAGGCGCCGGTTTCGGTACCGGACAGGTCTTTACGCATATCATTTTCAGTATACCTCAGTCCCGGACATAATTCCGGCGGGAGCCGCCGCTTTGACCCGGCGCCCGGTCGGTGATATTTTTATCTTGAATATGGCCAAACTCGTCTGCCGCGTCGGCCGGCTGCCGAAAACCTACCGCTATCGGGACTTCCGCCTCGAGCGCAAAGGCTTCCTCAGCGTATTTTCCTTCGGGTTGGGACAGCGGGGAAAACGCCTGGAAATGATGGAGCGCGGCCAGGCCGTGGCCGTGCTGCCGATCGACCGCGAGCGCCGCCTGCTTTACCTGATCGAACAGCC
>CAYPMU010000080.1:0-5873 GCA_964411975.1 uncultured Gammaproteobacteria bacterium
GACGAAGCTCTGGAGATCTTCCTCGGCCGACCGGCCGAAGAGATCCACCGGCTCGTCGCCAAAAAGCTCAGCGAGATCGGCGCCGACCGCTCGGACATCCGGGCCTACGTCCGCCGCCTGTTCCGCGAGAAGAACCCCAACAAGAAGGGCTGATCCAGCCCGCAGGCCGAGACTTCTCGGCCTGTTTTTTTGTAGGCCGCGGAATTTAGCCCGCACTAATGAATATTTTGATGACCAATTCCTGCCCCCATTAGTGCGGGCGGACGCCTGCACCTTGCCGCGGCCGGAATCCCGTAGGCGGTAACACTGACGGCCGGCAACGGTAAGCCTCGGATGAAAGGGTTTGGATCAGCCGCCGGGAACGGCAGAAGCGTCCGTCGCCTACGGGGTGTGCGCGGAATCAGCCACCACACCAATACTGCCAGGACAATGCTAAATGCGTGTGGTGGCGACTCCGGTACCTTACCGCTGACGGAATCCCGAAGGCGGTAGTATGACGTTCGTCTGAAATAGACGCGGAGCCGCAGCGCTTCAGCGCCTGTCGGTTCATCGGCAAGCGGCTGCTCCGCCTACGGGGCGTAGGCCACGGTCATGCTGATTGCGCCGATAGGCCTAGAAATGCTTCAAGACCTTTCCGCGACGGCGCCCGGCAAAAGGCGCGGCCAGGCCGTCCCCGCGGCGGCGCTTGCATTAAGCCGCCGTTGGACGTTAGATTAAGTCAAAGTTCCTTCAAAAAGCGAGGTTATTCACATGGCACCCAGGATCAAGATCGGCCTGTTGCTGCATTTCTATCAGCCCTGGTGGCAATTCAGCGACGTCCTGGCGCGCATCGCCGACGAATGCTATCGCCCCATCTTCGGCTGGCTGGATTCGTTCCCGCGCTTCGCCTTCAGCGCCAACATCAACTGGTCCCTGCTGGAACTGCTGCGCCGGGACGGCCACGACGACGTCGTCGCGCTCATCAGGAACGCCGCGGACCGCCGCCGCGTCGAACTCTTCGGCACCGCGGCGCATCATCCGCTCCTGCCCCTGATCACCGAGGCCGAGGCCGACCGGCAGATCGCCCGCGACCGCGACGGCAAGGCCGGACTGGGCCTGCCGGCCAGCAACTGCGCCGGCTTCTACCTGCCCGAGTACGCCTTCAGCCGCGACGTCGTCCGGCCCGTCAAACGCGCCGGCTACGGCTTCACCGTCGCCGACGACGCCGCCTTCGCCGCCCAGCACGGCGGCGTGCCCTTCGACCACGTTCCCCTGGTCCAGGGACTGGGAGTGTTCCTGCGCTCCCGTCAGTGGGGCAACGCCGTCTCCTGGGGCCGGTACGACTTCGACCGGTTCGCCGCCGAATTCGTCCGGAGCATCGGCTCCTGGTTCGGCGGCCGCGCCGGTTACGTCGTCCTGGCGACCGACGCCGAGACCTTCGGGCACCACCACCGAAAACTCTTCGACCGGCTGCTCAAACCGCTGATCGAGAACTGGCACGGTCCGGGTTCGCCCGTGGAGATCATGCCCTTCCAAAGGCTGTTCGACGCCTACGGCGGCAACTCACGCGAGATCGCCGTACCGCCGAGCACCTGGTCGACCGAACCGGGCGACTTCGTCACCGGCAACCACTTTCCGCTCTGGAACTCCCCGGACAACATCTACCACCAGGCTCTTTGGAAGCTGGTCAACGTGGCGCGCCGCTACGGCGACGTCCCCGGAATGGAGGACGACGTCCTCAAGATGCTCTCCAGCTGCTGCTGGTGGCAGGTCTCGGGACGCCCCTGCTTCAATCCCCGGCTGATGATGTGCGGCGCCCGTAAAGCGCTCGAGATCATCGAGAAAGCCGCGGACGAAGCGGCTAAACAGGAAGGCCGCCGGGCCTATGAATCCCTCGTTCGTCTGCCGGGCGTCAACCGGTAAGCTCTTTTCCGCGACCCCTCTTACCGAGGGGTTTTTCATATTCGCGGTGAACCGGCGGAAACGACAAAAAAAACCGCCCGAGATCGGACGGTCGAGGTCTTCAGGGCCGGACGAATACGCCGCCGCAGCGGGGACAGGCGTCCGCCTGCCCGCGCTTTTCGAGGCGCACCCGGCATTTCGGGCAGGCATAGGCGACGGTCCCGGACCATGACCGGGCCGGCTGGCGGCAATTCGCGCAACAGAGGCCGCCGGCGACCGGCCTCAGCGGCTCGCCGCAGCCGCCGCAAACCGGGATCGACACGTCCGACGGCGACGGTGTCGCCGGCCGCGGCGTTGCTTCCCCGGGCGCGAAGCCGGGATAGGTCGGTCTCATGCTGCCGCAATACTCGCACATTTTCACCTCCTGGTTCGGGTCAGGGAACGTCCTGATTCGCGGCCATGAGGTTAACACCGGACCGCCCGGGCGTCAACCCCCCTGGCGGACCGTGACCGCCGCGGATAAAAAAGACCGCCGCAATGGGCGACCGTCCTCTGAACAGCTGCTTGTCCGGAGGTCGTTCCTCGCGGTCAGGGTGCCTTGGTACCGACGGCCTCGGAGACATTGGCGTGACCGTCGCGCCGCAGCAGGCCGGCCAATCCCCGGTTGATCTCGCCGATGAGCTGCGGCCCTTCGAAGATCATGCCGGTGATGAGCTGGACCAGCGAAGCGCCGCGCCGGATCTTCTCATAGGCATCGGCCGCGGAAAAGACGCCGCCGCAACCGACAATGACATAGCGCCGGCCGGCCGTGCGGTACAGATGGGAGATCAGCTCATTGGATGGATCGAACGTCGGCCGGCCGCTGATGCCGCCGACCTTGATGCCGCTGATCTCGTCCCGGTCAATGGACGACCGGTCGCGGCGTTTGGTCAGATTGGAAAGTATGAAGCCGTGGACGCGATGCCGGTCGCAGACCGCGACCAGCGCGTCCAGCTCGGCCGGGGCCAGATCGGCGGGCATTTTGAGCAGTATCGGCTTCGGCGTCGGGATCAGGTCGAGTTCGGTCAATAAGGCGTCCAGGCGTTCCGGCGAGGTGAACGGTTCGCCGCCGCTGGTGTTGGGACAGGAAATGTTCACGGTCATGTAATCCCCGATCGCGGCCATGGCCCGGAAGGCCTTGGCATAATCGGCGATGCCGGCGGCGTCCTCGGTCGTGGCCGGCGAATTGGTGCGGGCCACGCTGGTGCCGATGACCAGGTCGAATTTTTTACCGGCCAGACGGGCGGCGATCGCCTCGCAGCCGTCGTTCTTCAGACCGTACCAGACCACCAGTCCCCGGGACTTGGGCAGCCGCCATAGGCGCGGCCGCGGATTGCCGGCGCAGGGTTCGCCGGTCACCGAACCGATCTCCTCGGAACCAAAACCGACCGGACCCATGATCCCGGTCATCCGGGCGTCCTTGTCGAAGCCGGCCGCCAGCCCGATGGGATTGCGGAAATGGATGCCCAGGACGGTCTGCTCCAGGGACGGATCACCGTAGTTGAACATGGCACGCACCAGTCCGCGGCCCGCCCGGCTGCGGCCCAGCGCCGCGCCGACCGCGGTCATCCGGTCGTGGACGTCCTCCGGGTCACGGCGGAAAAACAGCGGCTTGAGCAGCTTCCGGTAACCCCAGCTTTGAATGGCGGTGGCGAACATAACTTACCTATTCTGCCCTTTCAGCACGCGCCTGGCAAGCAGAGCGCCGGCAATAAAAAACACGAGCCAAGGTCTGGCTCGTGCCCGTGTTCTGCCGGCTCAATGATGTCCGGCGGTGAAATCCCGGATGGTCTCGACCAGCGGATCATCGGCCTCAAAGTCGCGATCGGTGCCGTCGCCGGCGCGATAGGACCAGATCATGATGCCGTCGACATCGGCCGCCCAGGCCGCTTCGAGCTTGGCCCGGATCAGCCTGGCCCGCTCGGACCGGCTCCGCGGAGGCGACCTGACGCCGACCTCACCGATGATGAAAGGCTTGCCCGCCTCTCCGGCGGTCGTCCGCGCCTCCCGGATTATCTCCGGCCAGGCGACGGTCTCGGCCCCGTAATCGTGGGCCTCGACGACGTCGTAGACGCCGATCCCGGCCAGGCGGCGATAATCTTCGCCGCCGCTGCCCGGGCGCCGCAGGCCGCTGGTGCCCAGGCAGAGCGGATGACGGTCGTCGATGCTCTTGACCAGGCTGCCGATGTCCTCGGCGAAGGACAGCAGGGCTTCGCTGTCTTCCTCCCAGAGACGCGTGCGCGATTCGGCTTCGTTCATGACCTGCCACATCAGGATGACCGGCTCGTCGCGGTAACGGCCGACGATCGTCCGGACGTGATCCGTGAAGGACCGGCGATACCCGCCGTAAGGACGGCGGTAACCGGCGTCGTACCAGCCGGCGTATTTGTAGCCGCCGCGCGTGCAATCCGGCCACTGGTTCTCCAGCACCGGTATCAGCTTCAGCCCATGGCGGCGTGCCTGTTCCACCAGGAAGTCGATCCTGGAAAAATCGGCGCCGCCGGCCGTGAACGACTGGTAAGCCGAGAATCTGATGACCGACGCCCCCATGGCCACAGTCTCGTTCATGATGGCATCCACGTCGGCGTCGCTGTGCTGGCGGCCGCAGTAATACAGGCCAGAACCGGCCGGCCCGGAGGCCAGCGAATAGACATTGAGCCCGACGAAACGATAGCGCTGTCCGTCGAGGAACAGCTGCCCGTCGCGGGCTCCGACCAGACCGGCTTCAGGTCTCGTCGGTAGCGGTATCGTCCTCGCGCCGATATAACGGCTGACGGTCCCGCAATTGACCAACAGGCCGCAGCCGGCCATGACCAGCGAGGCCGCGAACAGATGACGAGCCGTCTTGCTTAGGCACCGCATTATTGGATCTCCAGCTGAATTTCCAAAGAACATTTTCAAATTATCAGCCGGGTGCGGCTTGCGCAAGCCCGGCCACGGCCCCCGCGGCCGTCATGACAGGAACGGTCTTCATGAAGACATAAAAACCCCCGATGCGGATCGGGGTCGGGCGGTCAGAGGTTGATGCCGAGTTTGCGGAGGATCCAACCCTGCCAGGTCAGATAATCCTCGGGCGGCAGGGTGACGACCTGCCGGCTGGCGTGCCGCGTAGCCAGGACCTGGAACCGCCGTCCGGCGGGGCGGGTCTCGCAGTAACCGCAACGGCTGCAAATGCGGATCGGCCGGCTGGGAACGCCGGAGCGGCGTGCGCCGGCGGTGGCGACCACTTTGGGATGCGGACAAAGTCCGGCCATCTCGTCGATCAGCCGGTCCTTCTGTTCCATCAGCGGCTGGGCTTCGGCCTCCGGCATGTCCGGCCGGCGGCGGAAGGCCCGGTTGATAGCCTTGATCTCGGCCACGCAGGCGGTGACGCTCCGCTTCTTCTGTTTCATCAAAGATCCTTTCGATGAGGCTGGTGCGGATAAAAGAACCGTTGCTGATCTATTATCATGGTCAACTCACGAGGTCAATCTTGGTGGCCACGGCCGCGGGGCAGGTGTTGCGGCCCAGGGCCTGGTAAATAGCGCACCAGCCGCTCGCGGCCTCGAACAGGACAAAGCCGGCGGCGGCCATCAGGCCCAGGCTCCAGAACGCCAGGCCCGCTCCCAACAGGATCAACGCCAGCGCCGCCCGGACCAGCCGGTCGGGATGCCCGAGATTATTTTTACGCGACCTGGACGGCTGGGACCGAAGGAGCGCGCGGCTGGCCAGACGGTATAAGAAGGCGATCAAAAAGCCGACGATGACCGCCAGCGCCGCCAGCGGTCCGCCCAGGAACGACCAGGCGAAATCAGCCGGGGATTTGTCGAAGAAGTCCCGCTTCAATCCCGGGATCAGGCGCAGGGCGGCAACGGTCTCGGCCGGGCCGAAAGCCTCTTTTTCGCCGACGGCCAGGACGTACTTGCCGCGGTTGTCGCCGTTCCGGACCACCAGAAGGTATGAGCCGGGTCCGG
>CAYPMU010000081.1:0-5826 GCA_964411975.1 uncultured Gammaproteobacteria bacterium
GGCGGCCACCGGCGCGGCCGTGACCGAGCCCTCGCCGCCCTCTTCGATCACGACGGTCACCACCAGCTTCGGGTCGTTATAAGGCGCGAAAGAGGTGAACCAGGCGTGCGGATCGCGGCTGCTGCTCCACTGGGCCGTGCCCGTCTTGGCCGCCACGGCCACGGGCAGTCCGGCCAGGGAGCGGGCGCTGCCGGTCAGGACGGCCTGGCGCATGCCGCGGCGCACGATGTCGATGGTCTCGCGGCTGACCACCTGCGCGGCGATGACCTCGGGCTCGCGGACCGACCTGGCGCCGTCGCTCGTGGTCGTGGCGTTGACGACACGCGGCCTGATCAGCCGGCCGCCGTTGGCGAAGACCGAGGTCATGGCGGCGATCTGCAGCGGGGTCACCAGGATGTCGCCCTGGCCGATGGCCAGGTGGTAGGTGTCGCCGATGTACCAGTTCTCGCCTTTGGTCGTCTCTTTCCATTCCTTGGAGGGCAGGAAGCCGGTCCCCTCTCCGGCCAGGTCGATGCCCAGCGGCCGGCCCAGGCCGAATTTTCCGGCATAGGCGATGATGCGGTCGACCCCCAGCCCGTCGGGCGGCATGTACATCCCGCGCTGGAGGATCTGCGCTTGCAAGCCCTTCCCGCTCGTCCAGCCCGCCGCCGATGGCGTAGAAAAAAGTGTTGACCGATTCGGCGATGGCCTTGGTCACGTTGGTCGGACCGTGGCCGCCGGCTTTCCAGTCGGGGAAGTACCATTTGTCGATGGTGACGCCGCCGGTCGACAGGACGGTCGTGTTCGGTCCGATCACGCCTTCCTCGAGCGCCGCCGCCGCCACCACCAGCTTGAAGGTCGATCCGGAAGGCAGAGAGGCGGCGATGGCCCGCGGGAACATCGGATTATCCTTGTTCTCCAGCAGCCGCCGGAAGTCCTCGGACGATATGCCCTGGGCGAAAAGGTTGTTGTCGAAGTCCGGCGTGCTCACCAGGGCCAGGACCTCGCCGGTTCCGGGCTCCAGGACCACCAGGCTGCCGCGGGTCTTGCCGATGGCGCGGAGCTGTTCCTTCAGGATCCTTTCGGCCTGGCGCTGCAGGTCGAGGTCGATGGCCAGCACCAGGTCATGTCCGGGCGCGCCGGCCTCTTCGGAGATCATCTTTTTCTTCCTGCCCAGAGCGTCGATCTCGAAGGTCTGTTTGCCGTAACTGCCGCGCAGGGCCCTTTCGTATTTCTTCTCCAGGCCGGTCTTGCCGACGAAATCCGACGGCAGGTAGTGCGCGTCGGTCGAGGCCAGCTCGGCCTCGGTCGGCCGTCCCTGGAAACCGATGACGTGCGACAAGGAAGCGATCTCGCCGGTCGCGAGATATTCGCGCCGGGTGCCGACGACCAGGGCCGCCGCCGGCGTGCGGGCCGCCTCGATCGCCAGCAGCACCGCCTGATCGTGCGACAGGCCGTCCTTGAGCACCACGGCCGCGCCGCCGCGCTCGTTGGCGTCGGCGATCTTGGTCCGGAGTTCGTCCGCGGTCATGTCCAGGATGCCGGACAGCCGCGACACCAGCTGGTCCAGGTCAGTGTCCGGGGCCAGGTCGGCCGGTTTCAGGGTGGCCGAAAAATGCGGCACGTTGCTGGCCAGCGTTTTGCCGCTGCGGTCGTAAAGGATGCCTCTTTGGGACGGCGACCAGACCACGCGCGTCCGGTTGCCCTCGGCCCGCCTCTGGTAGAGGTCGCCCTGGAGCAGCTGGACCTGGGCCAGACGCGCCGCCATCAGGAGCAGGCCGGCGGCCAATACCAGGAAGAACAGCCGCAGCCGGCCGGGGCTGACCGTCAGTCCCATGTAGCCGCCGCCGCTGCCCGGCTCGGCCAGTTCAAAGGCCGTGGGCAGGTCATTGATCGAATTGCCCCGGTCGGGATCGGTCAATTGCCCCAAGCCGGCGTCCGGGCCGGAAAGCGGGAACGGCTGGCCGAAGTCGGCGCGGTTGTCCTGGCGGTCAGCGGGCATGGTCGGCGTAAAGGAAGCGGCGGCGCAGGTAGCGTCCGGCCAGGCGCGCGGCCAGGAGCAACGTGACGCCGGCGGCGAGCTGCAGCAGCAGCGCCTGGATGAAGTGATACGCCCCGAAAGCCGGCCGGCCGGTCACCGCGGCCAGCGCGGCAAAACTGACGAACCCGGCCGCGTTGAGCGCCGCGAATGATATCAGGGAAAGATTGGTGACGACCCGGTCGAACAGCGCGATCAGCAGCCAGGTCACGGCCGCGGCCAGGAGCAGGTTCAGGCCGATCGGCGCCGCGGTCACGAGGTCGCGGGCCAGACCGCCGGCAGCGGCCGCGATCAGGGCGTGCCGGGGGCGGAAGCTGGCCACCAGGCCGATGACGGCGATGAGGCCGAGGTCGATGCCGTTGAACGGCGCCGGCAAAGCCGAAAAGAAGGACGCTTGCGCGCTCATGAAAAGCATGGACAGGATGATCAGGGCGGGCCAGCGCAGCATAATGGTCCGACTCAGTCTCCGGCGTCGCCGACCAGCACCTGGACCAGCAGCGGGTGCGTCGCCGAGGAGAAGCCGGTGACGCCGGCGGACTGGAAGGGGTCCTGGGTCGATTTATTGACCCGGTCCACCGTGCCGACGATCAGTCCCCGTCTGATGCCCGGTTCCAGTCCCGAGGTCACGACGGTATCGCCGGGGGAAACGATCTCATTCTGCGGGATGAGGGTGACGGCCATGCTCAGGCCGCGGTCGCCCTCCAGAACGCCCAGCGTCTCGGGCGAATTCAACACGGCCACGGCCAGACGGCTGCGGCTGTCGGACAGCGGCATGACCGTGGCCGTCCGGGAACGCACTTCGAAGACCTTGCCGGCGACGGCGCCGTTGGCCGCGACCACCGGCTGTCCCGGTTTCAGGCCGTCGGCGGCGCCCTTGTCCAGCACCAGCAGACGGGCCTCGTCGTCGACGGTCTCATAGACCACCCGGGCCGGGACCGTCACGTCCCGCCCCAGCTCCTTGAAGGAGAGAGCGGCCCGCAGCGCCTCGTTCTCCGAGGCCAGGGACAGGAGTTTGGCGTTATCGGCGCGCAGCTCTTCGATCGTCGACCGCAGTGCGGCCGGATCCTCCGCGTTACCGGCGCCGTCGCCGCCGGCCAGGCGGCTCAGGCCGCGGCCGGCCGAATAAAAGGGTCCGGAGACGCGCAGCAGCAGGCCGGCGAGCGGCTTGTAGACCGGATCGAGCCATCCGGAAATATGGAAAAAAAGCGCCGCCAGCACCAGCAGGGCGATAAGGACCGTTTTGCGTGGACGAGCTTGATTTTTGGCCATAGATCGATCGCCGTCCGTCTAACGACCAAGGCGCGAATCAAGTCGCGCCCGGACAGCAACGTGGGTTGTCAGCGGCTTCTGTCGGACCCCGCTTGCCGGCCGCGGCACATCAGGCGTAGGCCGATCTTTTCTCGTTGATCCCCTCCTGCGACGAAGGCAGGGCGATGTCCTTGAGCAGTTCGGGATTATCCAGGAGAACGCCCGTGCCGCGGACCACGCAGGTCAGGGGGTCGTCGGCGATGCGCACCGGTATCTCCGCGGCCGCGGAGATCACCTTGTCGATGCCTTTGAGCAAGGCGCCGCCGCCGGCCAGGATGATCCCCCGTTCGTAGATGTCCGCCACCAGTTCGGGGGGCGTGATCTCCAGCGCCGACTTGATGTTCTCGACGATGGTCCTGACGGAGCGGCTCATGGCTTCGCGTATCTGTTCGTCGGTGACGATGATCTCTTTCGGCAGTCCGCTGATCATGTCGCGTCCGCGCATCTCCACCTGGAGCGGTTCGTCCGCCGGCGCGGCCGATCCGATCTTGATCTTGATCTGTTCGGCCACCTTTTCGCCCAGCAGCAGGTTGAAGTTGTCGCGGGCGTACTGGACGATGTTCTTGTTGAGCATTTCGCCGGCCACGGGCAGCGACTTCCAGGTCACCACGCCGCCCAGGGATATCACCGCGATCTCCGTGGTGCCGCCGCCGATGTCGACGATCATGTTGCCGACCGGGTCGGTGATGGGCAGCCTGGCGCCGATGGCCGCGGCCATCGGTTCCTCGATCAGGTAGACCTCGCGGGCGCCGGCGTTGAGGGCCGCGTCCTCGACGGCCTTGCGTTCGACCTCGGTGATGTCCAGCGGCACGCCGATGATGACCTTGGGCCGCGGCAAAAAGACGAAGGAATCGCGATGGACCTTCTCGATGAAATAGCGCAGCATTTTTTCGGTGACCTCGAAATCGGAAATGATGCCGTTGACCAGCGGTTTGACGGTCGAAATGTGACCCGGGGTCTTGCCGATCATGTCCTTGGCCGCGTTGCCCACGGCCAGGATCTGGCCGGTGCGGGTGTTCAGGGAGACCACCGACGGTTCATTGATGACGATGCCTTTGTCGCGGCAATAGACCAGGGTGTTGGCTGTTCCCAGGTCGATGCCGAGATCGGTCGAGAATTTACCCAAGAAGCTGTTGAACATCTTTTTTGTTCATTAGCGTATATAGGCTCCTCCGTATCGGCTGCTAGTATAGCTGGAACTTTTCGGAGTGGCAAGACCGCTGAAATAAGCCCGGTTTAAGCCGTCCGGCGCCGTCCTTTCGATGCTGGTCTCCGGCTTATCGCTTTCTTTTGGCGGAAATGAAGAAAAATTCCACCAGGGTCATGCCAATGACGATCAAAGAGGCGTTGAACCAGCTGAGCAGCGCCCGGCTTTGCAGGATCAGTCCGATCACCGCCAGCAGGGACAAGAGCACGGCCTGGCGAAAAGACACCAGCACCTGCCGGGACAGCAGGAAATCCTTGGGCAGGAGCCAGACGCGCAGCAGGAAGCCGATGATCGACAGCAGTCCGGTCAGCCCCAGGAACAGGCTGAAGTACAGCGCGCCGAAGACGATGGACTGGGTCTCGGTCGGATCGATCCCGAAGACGATCAGCGCGACGGCCGACCAGGACAGGGCTGTTCCGATGCCGATCATCAGCAGGTATTTTTTCAGGGTCATAAGTCCAGCGGCGCAGCCGGCGGTTCAGCTGCGGAATTCGCAGATATCGGCGAAGTCGCAGAAAGCGCAGTGCCAGCCGGGCGACGCCGTGAAATCACCCTGCTTGATGGCTTCGATCTGCGCGGCCAGTCCATCCTCGAATCTGGCCAGTTCGGCGTCGGAGCCGATGAAGCTGGCCGCGGCGCCGTCTTCGAGGTAGAGATAGGTCAATTTTACCGGTTTAAGCCCCAAAAGTCTGCCGGCGGCGAGCTGATAAAGCAGCAACTGTTTCTTGTCTTCGCCTTCGATCTTGCCGTCAGCCTTGGACTTGCCGGTCTTGTAATCGATGATCTCCACCTCCTGGCCGTCGAGACGGTCGATGCGGTCGATCTTGCCCCGCAGCCAGTGGTCTCCGACCTTGAGTTTGAATTCCTTCTCCAGCAGCAGCGGATCAGGCGGCGCCTTGGCCGTCCGGTCGTAGAACATTTCCAGTATCCTGCGGCCCTTCGCCCGGTACTGTTCTTTGGTGTCCTTATCCGGGTACCAGTCGTCGATCCAGACCTGGTCGTAGATGGCCAGGAGCTCGTCGCGGCCGACCGGCAGGGAGCCGGCGGCCCTTCGACCCGGCTCAGGACCGATCGCCGGAACCGCGCCGGCGGCGCGCGCATGCGCGGCCTTGGCGCGGCAGTTGAACGATGTCCCCCTGCTTGCCTTCGTGCTGACGTTCGAGGCCGAATCGCAAATGATGTCGGGGTATTTCAAGGAGGTGGAGGACATCATGGAAGAAGTAATGACTCTCGTGAAGGATTCTAAAGATTCTTTGGCGATCGGTATGGCCGCTGGATTGACCGGGACACGCAT
>CAYPMU010000082.1:0-3253 GCA_964411975.1 uncultured Gammaproteobacteria bacterium
ATTCCCACAACCCCTGCCCGGCACGGTCGGCGTCCTGAAGGCGACAACCGGCGAGTTCCTCGTTCAGCGTGAGTTTCCCAGGGATAAACGCAAATCATTCTCGACGTCGGAGCAAGCCGTGGCCGCGCTCAAGAAACTCGGCCTGCAGGTCTTCATGATCACCGGCGACAACGTCCGCACCGCCCAGGCCATCGCCAAGCAGGCCGGCATCGATAACGTCCTGGCCGAGGTCCTGCCCGAAGACAAGGCCGGCGAGGTCAAGAAACTGCAGGCGGCCGGCGTCCGGGTGGCCATGGTCGGCGACGGCATCAACGACGCGCCGGCGCTGGCCCAGGCCGATCTGGGCATCGCCATGGGCAGCGGCACGGACGTGGCTATGGAGACCGGCGGCGTGGTCCTGATGAAGAACGACCTGGCCGACGTGGTCACGGCCATCAAGCTGAGCCGCGCCACCATCGGCAAGGTCAAGCAGAACATGTTCTTCTCGCTGTTCTACAACGTCATCGGCATTCCCATCGCCGCCCGCGTCTTCGCCGGCTTCGGCCTGATCCTCAAGCCGGAACTGGCCGGACTGGCCATGGCCTTCAGCTCGGTGTCGGTGGTGCTGAATTCGCTGCTGCTGCGGCGCTTCCGGCCGGACCGGCGCGACCTGCTGTCGGCGGCGGCGCCGATCCTGATGACCGCCGTCCTGACCGCCGTGTTCCTGCTCTTCGCCAAGTTGAGCGTCGGGGAAATGGGCTGAGGCGGCATCGAACATCATCGAAGGAGAGACTGCGGGGCCTCGGCTCCGCAGTCTCCATGTCCGCCGCTCCCAGGTCCTGAAATCATGGTATAATTGATTTATCTATGCACGGCGATCACGCGAACAAAGATCACGGAAGCGGCGAGGCCGGCGGAACGGGAGCCGTATTCGTCTGTCCGATGCACCCCGATGTCCGGAGCGACCGGCCGGGGCGCTGTCCGCAATGCGGCATGGAACTTTTGCCGGAAAAACCGGGGAGAGGCGCGACGAAACATGGAGATCATGGGACTCACGGTGCCGCGTCCGGCGCCAATAAGCACGAAGGCCACAGCCTGACGATGTTCAGCCGGCGTTTTTGGGTGGCATTGGTCCTGACCCTGCCCGTGGTCGTCCTGTCCGGGCCGCTGGGGCGTTTCTCCGACACGGTCAAAGCGGCCATTCCCGGTGCCGCTTACCTGCCGTTCCTGCTCGGTTCGGTCGTCTTTTTTTACGGCGGCTGGGTCTTCCTCCAGGGCGCCTACCGTGAACTGAAAGCGCGATTGCCGGGCATGATGACGCTGATCGGCGTCGCTATCGTCGCCGCCTATGCCTACAGCGTCTACGTCACGCTGTCGGGCCGGGGCATGGACCTTTACTGGGAATTGACCACGCTGATCACCGTGATGCTGCTGGGGCATTGGCTGGAGATGCGGGCGGTCCAAAGCACGCAAGGCGCGCTCAAGGAATTGTCCAAGCTGCTGCCGGATACCGTGGAGGTGCTGCGCGGCGGCCAGACCGCCAAGGTGCCGCTCGCCGAACTGCGGGTCGGCGACCGGTTCATCGTCCGGCCCGGCGGCAAGGTCGCGGCTGACGGCGTCATCGCCGACGGCCGCACGGATCTGGACGAAGCCGCTGTCACCGGCGAATCCCGTCCGGTGGCCAAAGGTCCGGGCGACCCGGTCATTGCCGGCACGGTCAACGGCGACGGGTCCGTCACTGTCGAGGTGACGAAGATCGGCGACGAGACGTTCCTGGCCGGAGTGATGAAGTTGGTGACCGAAGCCCAGTCCTCAAAGTCGCGCCTGCAGCTGTTGTCCGACCAGGCGGCGCGGATCCTGACCTATATTGCGCTCGGCAGCGGCGGCGTCACTTTTGTCGTTTGGCTGTTCCTGGCCGGGCCGTCGTTCGCCGTGGAGCGGCTGGTGGCCGTGCTGGTCATCACCTGTCCGCACGCTTTGGGGCTGGCCGTGCCGCTCGTGGCCTCGATCTCCACAATGCTGGCCGCCAAGAACGGGTTCCTGGTCAAGCAGCGGCTGGCGCTCGAGGCCGCCCGCGGCGTTGACGTCGTGCTTTTCGATAAGACGGGCACCCTGACCAAAGGCGAATACGGCGTGGACCAGGTTTGGTCCATTGCGGACGCGAACACGGACGAAGTGCTGCGTTTGGCGGCGGCGGTGGATACTCATTCCGAACACGTCATCGCCAAGGCCGTCGCGAAGGAGGCACGGGAGCGGGGGATAGCTTTCGCGCCAGCTGCTGATTTTTCGCGCCTGCCCGGGCTCGGGGTCAAAGGTTCCGCGGACGGCGTCGAGATCGCGGTCGGCGGCCAGTCGCTTCTCGATGACCTGAAACTGGCCGTGCCCGAAGCGCAGGCCGCGGCGATCGCGGCGGAGAACAAAAAAGGTAAGACCATTATTTTTGTCGTGAAGAGCGGCCGGCTCAGCGGCGCCATCGCCCTGGCCGACCTGATCCGCGAGGAATCCCGCGAGGCCGTCGGCCAGCTTAAAAAGTTGGGCGTGAAGGTGGGTATGGTCACCGGCGACTCGGAGGACGTGGCGGCCTGGGTGGCCGCCGAATTGGGCATCGACGAGGTCTTCGCCAAGGTCCTGCCGCCGGATAAGGCCGCCAAAGTCAGGTCGCTGCAGGAAAAGGGGCTGAAAGTGGCCATGGTCGGCGACGGCATCAACGACGCGCCAGCCCTGACCCAGGCCGATCTCGGCATCGCCATCGGCGCCGGCACCAACGTGGCCATCGAGTCGGCCGGCATCATCCTCGTCAGGAACGATCCCCGCGACATCCCCAAGATCGTCATCTTGTCGCGCCTGACCTACGCCAAGATGATCCAGAATTTGCTTTGGGCCACCGGGTACAACGTAGTGGCGCTGCCGCTGGCGGCCGGCGTCGCCGCGGGCGCGGGCATCATGCTGCAACCGGCCTGGTCGGCGGTCTTCATGTCCTTGAGCACCATCATCGTGGCCATCAACGCTCTGACGCTGCGGCGGGCCAAGCTGTCAAACAATTAACCGCAGTAGTCATCTGAGGTTGGCCCGTCGGCGGCTTTGGGTGTGATAGCCGCGGGTCCCGGCGCCTCGTCGGCACAAGAGCGATTCTCAGGCCCCTCTTTTTATACC
This sequence comes from uncultured Gammaproteobacteria bacterium, assembly GCA_964411975.1. Classification (GTDB taxonomy): domain Bacteria; phylum Patescibacteriota; class Patescibacteriia; order SG8-24; family SG8-24; genus CAYPMU01. Next base: position 3,133 of record CAYPMU010000082.1, read on the forward strand.
GCTGATCTGGCCTTCTCGGGGGCCGGCTTTCGGCGGCTCGGTCTGCGAACGGGCCCTCGCGTCCGGCGCGGGGTCACCCGCGGACGCCCGGGACGCTCGGGGGCAGATCAGTGAGGGTCGG
>CAYPMU010000082.1:3263-5805 GCA_964411975.1 uncultured Gammaproteobacteria bacterium
CTGCGCACGTTATATTTTTTTTCGTCAATAAAAAAAGGGTGACCGTGAAGGTCACCCTTGTCGTCTCTATCGCTCGGCTGTTCCGAGCAGCTCCGGGAGCGTCTGGTTCGCCAGCGCTTCCATGTCCGCGACCGTGCCGGCGGCGGCGCGGACCACACCCTTCTCGTCCAGTACCAGGACGCTGGGAGCCAGGCTTTCGGCGAGCCGCGCCGACCGGTAATTGCCGAGCCACATGGAGATCAGCGTCATGGGCGGATGCGGCACGTTCTTCAGGTATGGCATCAGTGTGCGCGGCGCGTCGCGGGTGATGGCGACGATCTCCAGCCCCCGCGCGCCGAACCGTTCGTGGCAGTCTTTCAGGACGCTGAAAGCCGGCGAGGAGGCCATGGTCCCGTCCTGACTCCAGAACAGCAGGACCGTAGCCTTGCCGACGGTCAGGTCCGTCGCGCCGAGACGGCCGAATTTCGGGCAGGCCGTGCCGTATTCCATGACGCATTGCGAGCCCGGAACGACGCGGTCTTGCGCGTCGACCTCAGCCACGGAGATCATGGCCCCGGTGAACGGCTCCAGCGGCCGCCCGAGGTAGGCGCGGTTGAGCAGGGCGGTGGGCGCGGGCTTCGACTGGGGCCGCAGGACGAGCGTTTCTTCCTTGTTGCCGCGGCGCACCGTCACTTCGAGGTCCTGGCCGGCCGGCCAGCCCTTGATGCGGTCGATGGTCTGTACGATGTCGGTCACCGGCTGGCCGCCGACCTTCACCAGGATGTCATCTTCCTTCAGGATGCCGTCGGCCGGCGCCGCGATCATCACGCCGACGACCTTGACCACAACTTCGTCCGCGCTGATCACGTCCTGCGGCGGAGTCAGCGCCGCGAGTTCGACGCCGATCCAGGAATCCGGCCGCGCTTCGGCGACCGGGACCGCTTCCGCCGGAACGTCCCGGACGGCTTGTTTGCAGGCCGCGACCGACAGGCAGCAAAAGACAGCGCCCAAGACACACGTAAACTTGAACATCCGCTACTCCTCTGGTTTGAGAAAGAACCTGGCCGAAAATTAGCGAAAATACGTTAAAAAGTCAATGGTCGCCGCCGGCTTCCGCGGCCGTTCGGGCCGGTCGCCGGCCGGACTTGACCGACGGCGCTCGAACGGTCATCATAGCGCCGTCACCGCACCTTCAAGGAGGGAACATGGGCATCATCCTGCTGCCGCCGCAGTACGTTCAGGTCGACGGGCCGCTGATCTTTCTGGCCGGCCCGATCCAGGGCGCGCCCCAGTGGCAGGCCCGGGCCATCAGCCTGCTGTCACGGCATCCGGAAGCGAGCATCGCTTCGCCGCGCCGCCAGACGACCGGCGGCGAGTTCACGGACGCCGATTACAACGTCCAGGTCGACTGGGAGCACGTCTATCTGGAGCGGGCTGGCCGGGACGGGGTGATCCTGTTCTGGCTGGCGGCCGAAGCCGAGCACGACTGCGGCCGGGCCTACGCCCAGACGACCCGGTTCGAGCTGGCCGAGGCGGTCACGCTGCACCGCCTCCGCGGCATCCAGGTCGTGGTCGGCATCGACCCGGGTTTCACCGGCGCCCGCTACATCCGCCGGACCCTGGCCAAGAAGGCCCCGCTCATTCCCATCGTCGGCACTCTGGAGGCGGCCTGCGCCGCCGCCCTTGAGCTCATCCGGGACCCCCGGATCTAGCTTCGCCGCGCCCGGTCATTGATCCCTCCCTTCGCGAAGGGAGGGGTTGACGGGCGCGGTTTTTTAGTGTATGGTGTTCTTGAAATAAGTCCGCTCAAGGCGGACGCAGACTCGAACCTCTGGCGCGTCATTGATCTAATATGTGACCCTGCAGGCAGCGGGTCACATATTTTCATATGACAGAGCCTAACATCACGCCGCCTCCGGCGTCCGGTTTTTACGGCCTGGGCATCGCGCCCAAGCTGCTTGACGCTTTAATCAAGCTCGGATTCAGCACGCCCACGCCCATCCAGGAGAAGGCCATCCCCATCGCCATCGACGGCAAGGACATGATCGGCATCGCCCAGACGGGAACGGGCAAGACCATGGCTTTCGGCGTCCCGATGATCCAGCGCCTGGCCCAGGTCAAAGGCAAGGGTCTGATCACCCTGCCGACCCGCGAACTGGCGCTGCAGGTCGAAGAAGCCCTGATGTCCGTCGGCCGCAAGATCGGTCTGCGGACCGCCGTGCTCATCGGCGGCGCTTCCATGGACAAGCAGATCCAGCAGATCCGCAACAAGCCGCACATCGTCGTCGGCACGCCCGGCCGCATCATCGATCACCTGGACCGGCGCAGCCTGAATCTCGGCGACGTCACCGTGCTGGTGCTCGACGAGGCCGACCGCATGCTGGACATGGGCTTCATGCCGCAGATCAAGCGCATCCTCCAGTCCGTCCCGCGCGAACGGCAGACCATGCTGTTCTCGGCCACCATGCCCGACGACATCGTCCGCATTGCCAGCCAGTACATGAAGATGCCGCTGCGCGTCGAGGTCGCCCGCGCCGGATCGCTGACCGAACTGGTCGACCAC
>CAYPMU010000083.1:0-5719 GCA_964411975.1 uncultured Gammaproteobacteria bacterium
ATATCGCCGGCAGCACCGTCAGCGGCGCCAAATACCCCGGCAGCGCCACGCCGGCCGTGATGACCATGCCCGCCCTGAACCTGGATTTCTGGCACCAGTCGGCCGAAGCCGGCGGCGTCATCTACGGCAACTATTCCCCGCCGGACAACTCCCATCTCGGCCCGGTCAAGATCAACGGCAGCCGGACCCTCAGCCAGACCATCGATATCATCGTCGACGGTCCGATCTGGGTCGTGGGCGACATCGAGACTCAGAATAACAGCTCACTGACCCTGAACCCGTCTTTCGGCGCCTTCAGCACGGTCATCCTGGCCGACGATCCGGCCGACCGGCCGGGCAAAGGCAAAGTCCACATCGTCAACGGCACCGATATCAACGGATCGGGTGATCCTTCCAGCCACATCCTCATCGCCACGACCAACACCATTTCCAATGATTCCTCGCCGGCCATGCTCGTCGAGAACAACGCCGCCGGCGCCATCTTCTACTCCCTGAACGGCACCCTGCGTCTCAGCAACCTCGGCGGCGCCAAAGCCATGGCCGCCTACCGCCTCTATGTCGATGAGAATGCGCAGGTCACTTACCTGGAAAGCGAGATGGCCGACCAAAAATTCTCCAACAGCCCGAGCGGCATCTGGCACATAGCCGCGGGCAGCTGGCACGAGGTCAGATGAAGCTTCCCCCGGCCTTACGGCCGGGGGTTTCGGATCGTCCGACCCTGATGCTCGTCCGCGGCATGGCGAACTTCGCCGGCGCGGGGTCCGGGACGGATCTGCCCTTCCATCTCCAGACCGACGCCCGCGATCTGCCGCGGCGGCGGATAAGCCCGGCCAGCGGCATTCCCTTGCCCCGGAAAATAGTGTAAACTTAAGGCGGAGGCGCTTCAGGCGCCGCGTAAGCCCCGAGAACGGCTTATTCACACCGGTTATGGCGTTTTTCAACCCGCTTTCCAAGGCTTTCGGACTGGACATCGGCGACCGCACCTTCAAAGTGGCGCAGATCGCCAAGGTCCGCCGCACCAAAATGCCCTACCGGCTGACGGCCTGGGGCAGCATTGCCGTCCCCGAGGGCGTGATGGAAAGGGGCGAGGTCCAGGATATGGCCGCAGCCGCCGACTTCGTCAACCAGCTGATCGGACAGACCAAAGGGCTCAAAGGCCGCGGCGTGGTCGCCTGCCTGCCTGAGGCCAAATCTTTCGTCAAACTGGTGGAGATCGAAAAGGGACTGAACGACAAGGACGTCCAGGCGCTGGTGGCCAGGGAGATCGAACAGAACATTCCGCTGAAATTCGACGAGATCTACTACGACTGGCAGCAGGTCGAGGACGCGCCGGCGCCGAAACCGGAAGCCCGGAGCCAGGAACCGGCCGCGGACAAGGAGGAAGACGAGGGAAGAACGGAAGAAGCGGCGGACCGGGAAAACGGCGAAGAAGAAACCCCGGCCGAGGCCCAAGGGGAAGCTGAGGAAAGAACCAACGGCGCGGACGAAGAAGAAAAGGAACCCGCCGCGGAACCGCCGCCGGCCGTACCCGGCGACCGGACCCGCGTCCTGATCGCCGCCGCGCCCAAGAACATCATCGACGGCTACTCCCAGATGCTGGAGATGGCCGGCCTGGCCCCGCTGGCCTTCGAGATCGAGGCCGTGGCCATCGCCCGGGCCATCGTTCCCATCGACGAGTCCTTCTTCGACCCGATCGGCATCCTGGACATCGGCGCCACCCGCTCCAGCCTGGTGATCTACGACGAGGGCGTGCTGCAGATGTCCATCAGCATTCCCATCTCCGGCTATGAACTGACCAAGATGATCGGCGAGAAGCTCGGCATCAGCCACGACGACGCCGAACTCGTCAAGGTCGAATGCGGCCTGGACGCCAACCGTTGCGAGGACCGGATGTGGAAGATACTCCTGCCGGTGATCGACGACATGAGCGCCAAGATCCGCAACGCCCTGCGCTTCTATAAGATCGGCTTCGCCTTGGGCAAGAAGATCGAACGCCTCTACCTCTGCGGCGGCGGCGCCCATTTCCGCGAGATCGACACGGTGTTGTCGCGCAAACTGACCATCAAGGTCCGCCGCGGCGACGCCCTGGTCAACATCCGCAAGCCGAAGACCTTCCAGGACGATAAATCGCTGACCTATACCACGGCCATCGGCCTGGCCCTGCGCGCCGCCGACGAGAGCGAAAAATACCGCGGGTCGTTCCTGCACATCTGATATGAAGATCGGTCTTAACCTGCTGCCGCCGCTCAAAAAGAAGGGACTGCAAAAATCCCTGTTCTTGGCGTTCTTCCAGACCCTGAGCTTCCTGCTGTTCGTGGTGACCGTGGCCCTGGTCGGCACGCTGCTCCTGGTCCGCAACCAGATGCTGACCGGCTATCAGGAACTCAAGCAGCGTTCGGCCGTAGCCAGTTCGGGAACGGCGGCCTCGATCATGGCCGACATCAAGCAGACCAACCTCTTCCTCAAGGACGTCAACGCGCTGCAGACCGGGTTCATTCCCTGGGCCGAGATCACCGAAAGGATGACCGCGATGATCCCTGCCAAAGCCAGGCTGGAGCTGCTGGAGTTCGACGCCACCGGCAGCATCCGTCTCCAGGGGCACGCCGCGACCCGCGAGGAGGCGCTGGCCATGCTCAAGGCTTTCAAGGAGGCGCCAGACCTGACCGACGTCGTCAGCCCGCTGTCCAACATCCTGCAAAAAGAGAACATCAGCTTCGATTTCAGCATGAAGTACCGCCTGCCGGGAGCGGCGGCCAAATAAGGCTATGAAGATCGAGAAGCGACTGACAACCACTATCACGGCCTTCGTCCTCCTGGCCGTCCTGCTGATCGCCGCCGGCGGCGTTCCCGCCGTCCTCTCCATCCGGAAGATCGGCGAACAGATGGCGGAGGAGAACCGGCAGATCGAGCGGGCCTACGCCCTGCGCCGCCTGACCAGCAACACCGAAACCCTGGTCAACAACGCCCACCAGCGGATCGCCGCCTTGGGCTCGATGTACATCGTCGAGGGCGACGAACTGGCGTTCATCAGCGAACTGGAGAACGCCGCGGCCGCGTCGAAGATCACCCAGACCCTGCAGCTGGAAACGGTCAACCAGAAGGACCTGAATCCCTGGGAGAAGGAGATCCCCCTCAAACTCTCGGCCGAAGGCGATTACCGCGACATCATCGTCTTCCTGCACCAAATCGAGGCCCTGCCCTTCTACGTCACGCTGCGCGGCCTGAGGATCGCCGTTCCCAGCCGACAGCGGGAATTCGGCGCCGCGGGCCGGGTCGAACTGTACCTGGAAGCCGCGGTCAGGTGGCGCACGAAGGACCACCCGGCGTTCAGGATCACTGACGGCTCTGCCGCCGAGTAACGCGCGCTTATGGCGACCAGACAGAACACATCCAACATCAGGAGCACGGGACGGCTGATAACCGCCCTGGTCTTGCTGGCGATGCTCGGCATGATCGGCTGGACCGTCTGGTTCCTCTACAGCACGCTCAACTCCGCCTCTCTGGCCGGAGAGAACGGGCATTCGGCCGCGACCGGCGCCGAAGAGCTGAACATGAGGCTCCTGGACAAGATCGAGGAAAATATCGCGGACAAGATCTCCCGGCCGATACCCGACCCGCAAGACCTGCGCAATCCTTTCGTGATGCAAGCCGAACCGACGCCGGAACCGGCGCCCGCTGTCCAGCCGGAGATCCAGCCGGAGATCCAGCCGACGCCGGAAGAACCGGCACCCCAGCCTTGAACTGAACGAAAAAGCCCCGCGTCCAAGCGGGGTATTTTCATGTTTGACGATTCAGACGCGGCTCAGCGCGTCCAGCAGCCGGCGGACGTCATCCTCCCCGGTCTGCCGCCCGAAAGAAACGCGGACGCCGCCATGCCGGGCGGCCTTCTCGCCATAAGCCGCCTGGAGCGCGGCGGAGACCTTCCGCGAGCCGGCATCGCAGGCCGAACCGGAGGAAACGGCGAAACCGGCCTCGTCGAGCTTGAGAGCCAGCACGTCGCCGGCGTATTTCGCCGACCGGAAATAGACTATTCCCGGAGCGGCGGCGTCGTCGTCGGGTCCCAGGACCTCGAAACCGCGCCCGACGGCCGCCAAGACATCGACGAAAGTTCGCCGCATGTTCCCCAGACGGACGGCATCGGACGGACCCTCTTGCCGGGCCAGTTCGGCCGCGGCGCCCAGGCCGATGATGCCGAGGACGTTCTCGGTCCCCGACCTCCGGCCGTCCTCCTGGCCGCCGCCGCGCAGCAGCGGCTGGAACTCCGTTCCCCGGCGGAGATACAGGGCGCCGCTGCCCGCCGGACCGTAAAATTTGTGAGCGGAAAGGGAGAGCGCGTCGATGCCGGCCGGCTTGACCCTGATCCGGCGCCAGGACGCCGCCTGCGCCGCGTCGCAAAAGAAATACAGAGGCGGCGCGCCGGGCGGCCGCCCGGACCGGGCCGCGGCCACCCTGGCCCCGATAGCCTCGACCGGCTGGACCGTGCCCAGGATGTTATTGACCCACATGACGCAGACCAGGACGGTGTCGTCCGTCAGGCGTTCGGCCACTTCGTCGGCGCTGACCATTCCCGCGGGACCGGCCTTCAGCACGTCAATGACGGCCCCGTGCCTTTCGGCCAGTAACTTCAACGGCTCGCCGACCGAGGCGTGTTCGACCGGCGAAGCCAGGACGCGCAGACGGCGTCCCGGGAACCTGGCGGCGGCCGCGCCGAATATCCCGGAAACGGCTGCATTGTTGGCCTCCGTGGCTCCGGACGTGAAGATGATCTCGGACGGGTCGGCTCCGACGAGACCGGCCGCGGCGGCGCGGGGCAGGTCGACGGCGGCGCGGACCGAACGTCCGCAGCCGTGCGTCGCCGACGGGTTGCCGTACAGACCCATAGCCCCGGCCATGGCCTCGGCTACCCGCCGGTCGAGCGGCGTGGAAGCGGCGTTATCCAGATAAACCCGGTCCGACATACGGCGTTAGCGGCCAGCCAGGATCACCCGTTTCAGGCCTTTGACCTTCGCCAGCAACATACGCTCGACGGCGTTCTTGAAGGTGACCTCGGCCAGCGGGCAATGGCTGCAGGCGCCGCTGAGCCTGACCGTCACCGCGTCAGCCTCAACTGATACCAGCTCCAAGTCGCCGCCATGGGTTTTGATGGCGCGGCGCAGCATGGCGATGACTTCATTAAGCTGTTTTTTGGCTAATTTCGGCTTCATATGGTCGCTAATAACTGACCTGAATGATAATACCGCTGTAGCCGCAGGTCAAACGCCGTCAACCTTAAATGACCTTAAAACACCCATAAGGTGAGGTATCTGTTTACCCGACCGTTTTAGGTCGGCAAACAGGATGCCGAGCCGCTTCTTGACAGCTCAGATCTATTCCAATATACTGTCCTTACTTCATGCTTAACGGCATAGGCCAATATGGCACATAAGAAAGCTGGCGGCTCTACAGCGCTAGGACGAGATTCCATCGCCAAACGGCTTGGCGTCAAACTTTACGAAGGACAGATCGCCAAGAACGGCGCCATCATCATCCGGCAGCGGGGCAGCAAGTTCCGGCCCGGCAAGAACGTCTCCCAGGGCGGCGATGACACGCTGTTCGCGACGGCCGACGGCGTCGTCCACTTCACCAAGAAGAAGGTGCGCAAGTTCGACGGACATCTGGCTCAGGCCAATTTCGTCTCCGTCGTCCCGGCCTAAAAGACCAGCAATTTAAAGATCCCGCC
>CAYPMU010000084.1:0-5016 GCA_964411975.1 uncultured Gammaproteobacteria bacterium
AAAAAGATCGCGGTGTTCTCCAATCCGCACTCGGGCAAGAATACGCCGCGCGCCGGCATCGGCCGGATGATCGCGGAGATCCTGACGACGGACGACTGGACCTATCCCACGGCCACGCTGGGCGAGCTCCGGCAGGCCGCCCGCAGCATCCACGCCAAGAATCCCGACATCGTGACCTTGGCCGGCGGCGACGGGACCGTGCACCTGGACCTCACCAAGATCCTGCGCGAATGGGAGAAGACCCCCGGCAAGCCGCTGCCGCATTTCCTGCTCGTCCCGGGCGGGACGATGAATACGGTCGCGGCCAATCTCGGACTGAGCTGCCGCAACCCCGCCGAGGCGGTCGAGCTGGCCCGGCGGATCGCTTACAAGAACGAGCGCCAGCTGCCGTTCGACGTCGTCCACGTCAGCCCGCTCAAGGTGAACGACGAGTACGGCTTCCTCTACGGCGCGGCCATGCCGGTCAACCTGCTCAACCAGTATTACGGCAAGGCCGGCTACCGCTGCACCGACGCGCACCGCGAGTACGGACTCGAGGAGGCGCTGCGGGCGCAGAGGCTGCCCTGCCGGTTCACCTGCCGCTGGGACAAGGCCTCCCGTTACGACGGGACCTGCCCCAAGTGCGGCAAGCCGCTGGAAAAGGCGCTGGGCAAGGAGCGCGCGCTCAAGGTGATGCGCGAAGCGTTCTGGGACGAGCTCAAGGCCCTGGTCACGTTCCGGCGGTCGAACCGCATCCTGACCGATCCGGTCCACGCCGAGATCGTCCTGCCCGACGGCCATGACCCGCCGGTCGCGCCGTTCATGACGCACACCGGCATCATGGTCTCGTCCGTCGAAGGCGTGGGCATGGGCTGCCGCGGCATGCCGGACGCGCGCAGGGAGATCGGCAAGTTCATGCTGCGGTCGACGAACCTGTCGTTCTGGGGGCTGATCGCCAACGTCCTGATGCTCTGGAACGGCCTGCCGCTGTCCAACACCTTCGACGCCGTCGTGCCGTCGCTGGCCATCAAGTACCGGGAGCCGACCATCCGCACCCTGGACGGCGACTTCCTGACGGCCAGCAAGTTCGACCGCATCGAAGCCGGTCCGCTCCTTACTTTCATCATCGGCTGAATTTCGGCCTCCCCGGTCTCCGGGGAGGTTTTCTTTATTCCGATCGTCCCGACGGCCGGAGCGCCACCGCTCTCCGACCGGAGACGCGACCGATAAGGTCAGGCGGGCAGCCGGGACGTCGCGTTCCGGCCGTGTCGGGCGCCTCCAGTCCCGGCTCAGGCGACTTGGCGGCAATTGACACTCGCTTTTGAGTCCGATATAGTGAGGTCATTCTAAGTTAAAATTTGAGCGTTCCACGCCAATAAATCAGAAGACTATGGGTTTACCCGGTCATCGTCGCACCAGTTCGCACAAGAGACGCCGCGCTTCTCATTTCGCCCTCAAAAAACTGAACCTGTCCGCCTGCCCCAAGTGCAAAGAACCGATCCGGCCGCATCGCGCCTGCCGGAATTGCGGCACCTACGCCGGCCGCAAGGTCATCGACCTTAAGAATCCGCTGGCCAAGTCCAAGAAGACCAAGGAAAAAGCCGGCTAGCCCGGCACGCGCGGGTTAACCGCGCGTTTTCTTTGAGCCGCTAGCGCGGCCGCACCGCCATGTCCAACCGTCATCTCGCGCGCACCATCGCCATGCAGTCCCTCTACCAGTGGGATTTTCAGGGTAAGCCGGCGGACAAGATCCCCGACATCATCGATTTCAATCTCAAGGAGTTCGCGCCGGATTTCGACGACAAGGGCTTCGTGTCCGAACTGATGGACCAGGTCGTGTCCCGCATCGGCGACATCGACAAGATCATCACCGCCTACGCGCCGGACTGGCCTATCGAGCAGATCACGACCGTCGACCGCAACATCCTGCGCATCGGCGTGCAGGAACTCAAGTTCGCCGACAACATCCCCTCCAAGGTCGCCATCAACGAGGCCATCGAACTGGCCAAGACCTTCGGCGGCGAATCTTCCGGCCGTTTCGTCAACGGCGTCCTCGGGGCCATCTACAAGGACATGGTGGCCAAGAACGAGATCAAGGAGATCGACAAGGTCGAGAAGAAGGATGCCTCCGCTGAGGGCGCCGCTCCGGCCGTTCCCGCCGCCGGCGAAGAGCCGGCCGCCAAGAGCTGACCGTTACGGCCGGACCGGTTCCGCCGCGCGGATCCGGCCTCTCCGGCCTGTCGTTATGATGAAAGATATTTCCAAACTGGAGGACAGGATCGGCATCGCCTTCAAGGATAAGAACATCTTGACCCAGGCTTTCGTCCACCGCTCCTACCTCAACGAGCACCCGAGTTTTCAGCTCGACCATAATGAGCGTCTCGAATTTCTCGGCGACGCCGTTCTGGAATTGGTCGTGACCGAGCACCTTTTCAGCAATTATCCCAATCCCGAAGGCGAACTGACCAATTGGCGCGCCGCCCTGGTCAACGCCCGCGCGCTGTCCGAGACGGCCAAGCAGCTCGAGTTGGACGCCTATCTTTACCTGTCGCACGGCGAGTCCAAGGATAACAGCGGCAAGGCCCGCCAGTACATCCTGGCCAACGCCTTCGAGGCGCTGGTCGGGGCCATTTACGTCGACCAGGGCATCGAACCGGCCCGGAAGTTCATCAAAGAGTTCGTCCTGTCGCGGCTGCAGTACGTCCTGGAGCATCAGTTGTACCTCGATCCCAAGAGCCGTTTCCAGGAATGCTCCCAGGAGATCGCCGGACTGACGCCGAACTACCGCGTCCTGGAGGAGAAGGGGCCTGACCACGCCAAGGAGTTCACCGTCGGCGTCTTCCTCGGCGAGGACCTGGTGGCCGCCGGCGTCGGCACGTCCAAACAGGAGGCGCAGATCGCCGCCGCCGAAAAAGCCTTAGAAACTAAAGGATGGTAAACCCGTCAATATGGCCTCTACAATCAACACTCAAGCCCTGGAGATGATCGACCGGCTTTTCGAGATCACCATCGAGAAGCAGGCTTCGGACCTGCATCTGGTGGTGGGCAAACCGCCGCTGTTGCGCGTGGGCGGCGAGATCGTGGCCATCGAGGGGGCCAAGACCCTGACCACCGAGATCGCCAAGGACCTGATCTTCTCGATGCTCGACGACCGGGAGCGGGAGATATTCACTTCGGAAAGGGAACTGGACATCGCCCATCAGACGCCCACGGGCAAGCGTTTCCGCGTGAATCTGCACTGGGAGAAACAGAACGCGGCCATGGCCGCCCGCGCCATTCCCAGCGAGGTGCCGACGATGGAGGCGCTGGAACTGCCGCCGGTCGTCCAGAAGATGACCGAATTCCCGCACGGCCTGGTGCTGGTCACCGGTCCGACCGGTTCCGGCAAATCCACGACCCTGGCGGCGATGATCGACAAGATCAACCGCACCGAGGCTTGCAACATCATCACGCTGGAGGACCCGACCGAGTTCATCTTCCAGGCGCAGATGAGCGTCATCCGCCAGCGCCAGCTCGGCCAGGATTTCATCAGTTTCGGCGAAGGCCTGAAGCACATCCTGCGCCAGGATCCCGACGTGGTCATGGTCGGCGAAATGCGCGACATCGAGACCATCGCCACCACCTTGACCATCGCCGAGACCGGCCACCTGGTCTTCGCCACCCTGCACACTTACAGCGCCGCCCAGACCATCGACCGCATCATCGACGTCTTTCCGCCGCACCAGCAGAACCAGATCCGGTCGCAGCTGGCCCTGACGCTGCGGGCGGTCGTTTCCCAGCAGCTGCTGCCGAAGATCGGCGGCGGCCGGGTAGCGGCCCGCGAGATCCTGCTCAACAATTCCGCCGTGGCCAACCTCATCCGCGAGAACAAGGTGGCCCAGATCAAGAACGTCATCCAGACCGCCGCCGCCGAGGGCATGACCACCCTGGGCCAGGACCTGACCAAGCTGATCGAGAACGGCGTCGTCGAACGGGAGGATGCCAAGCACTACCTGATCGGCGGCGAGGCGATGCCCGAGTACGACGAGCCGAAGAAGAAAAAGCTGCGATAGCCGCCGGCCCGGTCGGCGTCGGTCCTTGACGCCGCGACCCGGCGCGAGATATAAAGGCCGGTCCGGCGAGGCCGGCCTTTACGGCAAAAGGTCTTTATCATTCGCGGGCGTAGCTCAATGGATAGAGCGGCGGTCTTCGGAACCGTTGATGGGAGTTCGATTCTCTCCGCCCGCACCAAACAGACCAGATTTATCTTAGTTGCGATAAGAAATGAAGATCTATTTCGCGGGTTCGATCAGGGGCGGACGGGATGACAAAGAATTATATTCTCAGATCATTGGTTTGCTCGCCCGTCATGGAGAGGTCCTCACCGAGCATGTCGGCGATCAAACTCTTTCAGCGATGGGTGAAGCCGGGTCGAGCGCGGAGTACATTTATGATCGGGACATGCGGTGGTTGGCGGAGGCGGACGCGGTCGTCGCCGAGGTGACCACGCCGAGTCTGGGGGTGGGTTATGAGGTGGCCAAGGCGGAGAACTTGAACAAAAGGACCCTATGCCTGTTCCGTCCAGCCGCGGACCGAAGATTGTCGGCCATGATAGCCGGGAACAGACAGGCCGCAGTTCTCGAGTATCGCTCGATAGCAGAATTAGAAAAGATCCTTTCGGATTTTTTTGCGCGGCCGGCATAAGTATTTGCGCGGATCCGGTCAAACGCGCCAGATATTTACATAATCCGCCGGGCGTGATATACATTTTTAGCCTCGATATCAGTAAGGGTCGGTAGCTCAGCTGGTAGAGCAGATGCCTCTTAAGCATCGGGTCCTGGGTTCGAGCCCCAGCCGACCCACCAAAGAAAACGCCTCACCCCGCAGGGGTGGGGCGGTTTCTTTTGCCGGAGGTCAGTTGGGGCCCGAAGTGCATCCGATAACGTGTCCTTGCTGTCCGATCTTCTGATCTTCTGACCGGAGCCTAACTCGCGATCTTGGGCCGTCGCCGGTTAAGTGTGAGCAGCCTACTGGGTCAGCGTTCAAAAATATGATAAA
>CAYPMU010000084.1:5026-5706 GCA_964411975.1 uncultured Gammaproteobacteria bacterium
GTTTCTTTTGCCGGAGGTCAGTTGGGGCTCGAAGGGTATGCTAGAACGCGCCCTTGGCGTCCGATCTTTTGCTCGGAGCCTAACTCGCGATCTTGGGCCGTCGCCGGTTAAGTGTGAACAGCCTACTGGGTCAGCGTTCAAAAATATGATAAAATATGTATTGATGAAGAGTTACTGGTCGGCGCACCTTAGCCGATCTCGTCTCGATCCGGTCCCGGTAACCAGGAATAAGCTCGATTAAGCTCAGACCGTAAGCCTAAAGATCATGTCGTTTGCCGCCCTTATCGGCATCTTGGTCGGAGAAATACTGGTCCTGCTGCTGGGGACAGCGGTTTTTTTGCTTTTATTCAAGGAATATCTCGTTCGCCGCCAGCGCCACCTCCTTTATTTCGGTGCAGCCGCGTTGTTTTTAGCGCTGTCCTTCAGCTGTCTTTTCCTCAGACAAGTATTGGCTTATTGCCAGCTGCCGGTGCTCAACAGATTCGACGCCGGTTTCAGGGCCTTATTCTGTGTTTATCTGGCCGCCCTGGTTCTCGGTCTGATCGAGGTCTACGCCCGGAAGATCCGGCGGCCGTTCGCGGCCGTCGCGGTCCTGGTCTCGTTGGCCTTGGTTTGGTCCAGCGGCGGAAACGAATGCGTCGGGACGGTCATTGGCGGCGTCCTGTTCTGCGATGCCGGAA
>CAYPMU010000085.1:0-5667 GCA_964411975.1 uncultured Gammaproteobacteria bacterium
GGCCCGCCGAATAACCCCAGACATAGGTTCCGGCCGCCAGGGCCGCGACGCCCAGCGCCAGAAGCAATTTATTAGATCCCGAGGCGTTGGTCGCCATAAGCGTCGTTCGTTCACGTGTTAATATCGTTCGGGTCCGTCGGCGCGCGCCTTCCCTTGCGGTTACGGCAGCGGCAACTCGGGTTCTTCGCCCGGCGCCGGCTCTTCCGGCGGTGCCTCGTTGCGGCCCAGGACCGTGATCTCGATCGCGGTGAATTCCGAGGCGAAGGTTATGTTGTTGGCTGCGGCGGCGCGGATCTGGTCGCCGGGCGCGATGTCGGCCAGGCCGATCTCCTGGACAGTGCTCGACGCCGGCGGCATGGGCGGTTCGGTTTCCTGGCCGGCTCGCACGGCCGCGTCGAATTTCTTTTGTTCGGCCTCGAACGTCGCCAGGGCCGCTTCCATCTCATCCGGCGACAGCGGCACCGACTTGGTGATCTTGGTGTCCGCGTTCACCAGCACGCGTCTTTTCACCGGCGCCGGCGTTTCCAGCGGATTATTGACCAGCTGGGCCGCGTCGACCTCCAGCAACCCCTCGCCGACGGCGGTGACCGCGCCATCGATGGTGTTGGTCTCGACGGCGGGCGGCATCAGCCCGGTTTCTTCCAGTTTGACTTTGATGTCGTCCACGGCCGCCTGGTAGCCGGCGTCTTTTTGCTTTCTGGCCTGCTCCAGGCCGACCGAATAGCCCAGTAGGAAGGTGAAGGCCAGCAGGATGACCCCGAGGAGCATCAAGAAAGGTTTCTTAGCGGATTTGCTTTTGAGTTCCGGCATATTGGTTCACTGATAAGTGACGACTTTAAGTATAGCACTGAAGCGCGGTCGACCCTATTTTGTCTGTGGAAAAGTGTTACCCCCGCGTCCTGACAACATTTTACATTTTATATGGTATAGTTAAGCCTGATTTTGAAGTCTTATGTTCGGTTCAGGCAAGAAAGCCAAAATAAGCAGGGAAAACGGTCTGGATAGCGCCCGAAATCACGCCGGCCGTTTCCGTGTTGCGCCCTGGCCGCGTTGGGTGTCGCTGGCCGTCGTTTATTTCGCCTTGCTCACCGGTCTGGGCGTGATCGGCGGCTATTCCCTGAATGACGCCTCGGCGGCCAACTGGACCGGCCCGACCGCCAACCCGCCGCTCGGCAACATCCCGCTGCCGGTCTGGAACCGCCTCGATACCACCCAGAAGCAGGCGAATACGGCCGTGGACGTCGACGGCTACGTCGCCGCCGGTTCGGCACTCTTGGACCTGGGTTCGACGCTGGGTGGACAGAACGTGATCTACGGCCTGGCCTCTTACGACGACATGTACAAGGAATCGCTGGACGTGATGCCCGTGGGGCGCAGCGATTATTTGATGCTGCTGGAGACGGTCAAGGACGGGAATTATGCCAACCGTTTCCGGGTCGATCGCGACGGCAACGTGGTCAGCTCCGGCGACATCTGGTCCGGCGGCTGCCTGGGACCGGTCTTCACCGGCGTGACCGGCAACAGCTACAAGGGCGACCTCTCCTCCGGCGGCATAGTCAGCCCGACCAACGGCTACTTCGCCGCCAATGACAAGTGCGGCGGCTTAGGCGGCCAGCTCGCCGGGTCGCATATCTGCTCCACGGCGGAGATGTTGGAGAGCATCAAATGCGAGTCGCCGGGCATTAAAAGCATGGTCTACAGCGGCCTCGACGTCTGGATCCAGGACGGTCCGCCGGGTTACGTCGCGCCAGCCAACGACTGCCAAGGCTGGCGCTCGGCCGCCTCGACCGACTTCGGCCGCATTTGGCGGCTGAACCCGAGCCTCGGCGGCGTGGGCTTCCTGACCACCTGCAACCAGGAGATCGTCTTCGCCTGCTGCAAGTAAACGTTCGACCATTACCAGATGACTATGACCGTCAGCCGCACCCGGACACCCATGACCGTCGCGCTCGCCGTTTTCTCGGCCGCGGTGTTTTTTCTGCTGTCCGCTTCCGCCGCCTCGGCCGCGCTCGACTGCCCCAAGCAGAACGATCCGGTTTCGCCGTCCATCGTCTGTACCGGCGACAATTATTGGTGCGGCGGCACCTGCCAGGCCCAGCCGGTCTGTCCCGGCGGCGCCGGCGATCCTTACAACGTGAAGACGGAACGGAACTGCACGACCTGCGTCTGCGCCTGTCCGGCGGACAAACCCAATGACTGCACCGCTTCGAACCAGCAGTGTCAGGCCACCAATCCGGCCTGCGCCCTGGCCCACCGCGCCTCGGTCTGCAGCACGACGCTCGGCGTGACCACGCAGGTCTGCGGCGCCTGCGTTTCCGGTTACGCCGACTGCGGCGGCGTCTGCGAACCGACCTCCGATCCGTCCTGCCCGTTGCCGGGCTACTGGGACCCCTGTCTGAAGAAATGCGTCGAGAAATATATCCTGTCCAATCCGACCGTGGCCCAGTCGCCCCAGCTGATCAACGCCAAGGTCCAGGGCGATATGTCCATGACCGACGGCAACTTGATCATCGCCAGCGCCGCGGACGGCAAGGGCGACCTCTATCTGTCCTCGACCAAGGCCGTTCGCGTCGACGGCGGCGGCCAGACCGCCCTGAATGTCGGCAACTGGTATGCCGGCCTGCCGGCGCCTGCCGGGGTCAGGCTGAACCTGTACGGCGAATTATGCCTGAGCAACGGCACCGTCTGCCGCTCCATCTGGCCCACCGGCCTGCCGGACGGGACCGTGGCCGGCCAGACGGTCCGTTACGACGGCGCGGCCTGGGTCGCCTCCAGTCAGCTGGCCAACGACGGGACCAACATCGGCATCGGCACGACCGCGCCCGAAAAGAATCTGGACATCCGCGCCACTGCCGGCGGCGTCATCGCCCGGCTGAACGACGACATCGGCGGCGGCAGCCGCCTTTGGACCGGATTGAGCCTGGCCCGGGCGGCGTCAGAGAAATGGTTCGTCGGCATGAACATCACGGACGACAAACTGCGTTTCCGTCTCAATGGCGTCAGCGAACCTCTGATCATCGACACGACCGGCAATGTCGGCGTCGGCACGGCCAGCCCGGCCGCCAAGCTGCACATCTCTTACGACGTCAATAATCCGGCGGGCATCGTTATCTCGAACCAGAACATCGGCGTCTCCTCGCGGGTCCAACTGGCCTTCGACACTGAGGCGGCCGACTGGTCGATCGGCGCCGATCCTCTCAATAGCCACCAGTTGACCATCGGTCAGTCGACCAACCTGACGTCGGCTCGTCTGGTGATCGGAACTTCCGGCAACGTCGGCATTGGCACGAACAACCCGGCCAAGAACCTTGATGTCGCCGGTACGGCCGGCGGCGTCATCGTCCGCGCGGACGACCGTTCAGCCGGCGGATTGTGGACCGGTTCATCCTTCGCGCGGGCCGGCGACGAGAAATGGTTCGTGGGCATGGAGGCGGCGGCCGACAAGCTGCTGTTCCGCTTCGACGAGTCGAGCAATCCCATGGTCATCGACACCACCGGCAACGTCGGCATCGGTTCGGCTTCCCCGGCCCAGAAACTGGACGTGGACGGCACGGTCCAGATGACCGGTTTCAAGCTGCCGACCGGCGCCCTGCTCAATTACATCCTGACCTCGGACGCTGCCGGCGTCGGCACCTGGCAAAAGCGCCCCATCGGCCTGCCCGAGGTCGCGACCGCCGGCGACACGGTCCGTTATGACGGGGCCGCCTGGGTCAATAACGACCTGCTTTTCAACGACGGAAGCCGCGTCGGCGTCGGCGAGACCGCGCCCGGTTACCGTTTGGATGTCGGCGGCACGGCCACCGACCTGCCGATCGTCCGCCTGCATGATCCGGCCGGCGTTTCCGTCTGGACGGGCCTGCAGCTGGACCGGAACAAAGGCGACCAGAAATGGTTCGTGGGCATGAATGACGCCGATGACAACCTGCGCGTGCGCCGCGCCTCCAGTTCCGACGACGTGGTCATCGACACTTCCGGCAACCTCGGCATCGGCACGGCGCCCGGACAAAAACTCGACGTCGCCGGCACCGCGCAGATGAACGGGTTCATGCTGCCCACCGGCGCGGTCAATAATTACGTCCTGACCTCGGACGCGGCCGGCGCCGGCACCTGGCGCTCCATCCTTTTCGCCGACGCCTGCACCGGCGGCAAGTTCGACCACCTGACCGCCGGCACTTACGACGGTAATCAGACCAGTTACGCCAACGTCAATTCCTACTGCGGTTCCGAACAGCACATCTGCACGCCGGACGAGATCCTGCGCAGCGTTTACTGCACCAGTTCCATGCCCCTGCCGGACAGCGGCAACGCCTGGGTGGCGAACGGCCCGCCGGGCTTCACCTCGCCGGCGTCCAATGACTGCGCCGGCTGGACCTCCAACGCCGCCACTTCCTACGGCGCCTTCTGGCAGTTCACCGGCGCCGGCGGCGGCAAGGCTTTCGCCACCAGCTGCTCGCTCAGCCTGAAGTTCGCCTGCTGCAAGCAGTAACCAGACTTTCAACTTTTTAGCACCATTATGACGAGCATGTCACCGGCAAGATCGGCGTTTCTCTCCGCCGCGGCTGTCGCCGCGTTCGGGTTATTCCTGGCCCTGCCGGCCGGCGCCGTGGCTCCGGACCCGCCCTCCTGCACCGCCGAGGACCGGGGCATCACTTCCTTTTCCTGCCCGGGCACGCCGACCGAGGACGTCTGCGGCGTCGCGCCCAATTACACCTGTTACGCCGGCGCCAGCGAGCCCTGCGATTTCGTGCATTATTCGTTCAATTGTTCGTCCTGCACCTGCCAGTGCAGGACCGCCGAGTATCCCTGCGCCGGCTGTTCTGATCCGACCTCGGACCCGGCCGGCACGGTCTCCTGCGTCGGAGATCCCGATTGTCCGACCGACGGCGTCTATTCCGACCGCTGTAGCCTGACGCCGGCCTGCCCGTCGCCTCTGGTCAAATGCGATACGCCGGCCCCGGGCAGCTGCGTGGCCGATAACTCCGCCAAATGCGACTCGATCCCCGGCACGACCTGGGATCCCTGTACCGACGAGTGCGTCACGCCCTACATCTTAAGAAGTCCGGCCACGGTCCAGTCCAACGCTTTCATTAATATCAGCGGCTACGTCCAGAGCGGCGGCGACCTGGTGCTCGCCGACACCAAGGCTATCAACGTCCCCAAAGTCGGCGGTTCCGGGATCAACATCGCCAATTACGCCGGCGGCGGCGCAAATTTTGATCTGACCGTCGTCGGCAACGCGGCTGTCAGGCCGCTCAGCACCCAGGGCGCCGCCAAGCTGACCATCGACCAGTCGTCTTCGGCCGGCAGGATGTATACCGGGCTTTCATTGAAACGGGCGGCGACCGAGAACTGGTTCATCGGCATGGCCGACTCGGCCACCGGCGACGACCTGTTGCGCGTCCGTTCCAACGGGGCCGCCGATCTCCTCAGCCTCGACGCCAACGGCCTTCTTTCGCTTTATTCGCCGACCGCCGGCGTGCCGGGCAAACTCAGCGCCATGCTCCAGGCCAGCGCGCTGGCCGCCGAGCCGACGGGGGAGGATGGTCTGATCTATTACAGTTCGTCTCTGAATAAATTCCGCTGTTACCAGGGCGGCGGCTGGGCTGATTGCGTCACCGAAGGCGGCGTCGGCTGGGGCGGGGAGGGGGAAAACGAGCAGGTGGCCGT
>CAYPMU010000086.1:0-5644 GCA_964411975.1 uncultured Gammaproteobacteria bacterium
CGGACATGATGCCCAAGCTGGCCAAAGTGGCCAAGATCCTCGGCCCCAAAGGCCTGATGCCCAGCCCCAAGAACGAGACCGTCACGCCGAACATCAAGAAAGCCATCGACGAACTGCGCCGCGGCCGCGTGGCCTTCAAGAACGACGACACGGCCAACGTCCACCTGATCATCGGCAAGGCCTCGTTCGCCAAAGAGAAGATCCTGGAGAACCTCAACGCCCTGATGGAAGCCATCCGCCGGGCCAAGCCGGCCAGCTCCAAGGGCACCTACCTCAGGTCAGTGACCCTGACCTCGACCATGGGCCCCGGCGTCAAGATCGCCGCCTAAAAGACAGGAAAACCTCCCCACAGGACTGCGGGGAGGTTTTGATTTGTCCGGGGACGGGTCGGCCCGGTCCGGCCGCGCCGCCGCCGCCGTCTTTTCATCCACATGGATGTTGAAATCAACCCGGCGCTTTGGTATAAAGAAGCCCTATGATCCTCTCCGACAAGGACATCAAGGAATACCTGCGCCTGGGCAAGATCAGCGTCACGCCCTTCCGCCCCGAGTGCGTCCAGCCCGCTTCGGTCGACCTGCACCTGGACCGGACTTTCCTCATCTTCGATACCGTCAACCACCACATCATCGACGTCCGCCAGCCGGTGGACAACCTGATGCGCCGGGTGGAGATCGACGAGGAGAAGCCGTTCATCCTGCACCCGGGCGAATTCGCCCTGGGCGCCACCTACGAGGAGGTCGGCGTCGGCGACGACGTCGTCGGCCGGCTGGAAGGCAAGAGTTCGCTGGGCCGGCTGGGCATCATCATCCACGCCACGGCCGGCTACCTCGACCCGGGCAACCGCCTCAAGCTGACCCTGGAGCTGTCCAATATCGGCAGCCTGCCGGTCAAGCTCTTCTTCAAGATGCCCATCGCCCAGATGTCCTTCTGTCCCCTCTCCTCGGCCTGCGAAACGCCCTACGGCAGCAAGTCGCTGGGGTCGAAATATTTCGGGGCCCGGGAACCGCAGGCTTCGCAGATGTGGAAGAACTTCACCCCGCCGCCGAACTCCTGAACCGGAACCTCCCGAGCGGATCTCCGACCGCCGGGACACTCTTATGTCTCTTCGCCACACCCGGATCGCGGCGGCCGCCGCCCTGCTGACCGCCCTGCTGCTCCTCCAGCCGCTGCCCGGCCAGGCCCAGGGCGTGGACCTGGGATTGGTCTACGCCAGCGGCATCGGCCTGCCGGACATGGACGTTCGCGACATCGCCACCCGCCTGATCCGGACCGCCCTGGGTTTCGCCGGTTTCCTCATGGTCCTGCAGATATTGCAGGGCGGCCTGAAGATGATGACCCACGGCGGCAGCGCCGAAGGCCACAACGAGGCCGTCGAAACGATCAAAGGCGGCATCATCGGGATGATCGTCATCATGATGTCGTCGGCCATCGTCAACTTCGTGGTCACGGCCGTGGTCAACGCTTCCTATAATTACCTTTGAACCTATGCGCCTCGGCATCACCCGCCTCGACAAGACCCTGCCCCTGCCCCGTTACGCCACGCCCGGCTCGGCCGCCTTCGACGTCTACGCCCGCCTGGAGGTCACCGTCGCCCCCAAGACCATCGAACTGATACCGGCCAACCTGATCGTCCGGATCCCGCCCGGCCACACCCTGCTGCTCTGTTCGCGCTCGTCGACGCCGCTGAAGAAGGGCCTGCTAACGCCGCACGGCCTGGGCATCGTCGACCGCGACTACCGCGGACCGAAAGACGAACTGCTGGTCCAGGTCTATAATTTCACCGACAAGCCGGTGACCGTGGCGCGCGGCGACCGGCTGGCCCAGGCGCTGCTCGTGCCGGTGGCGCGCTGCGAATTCGTCGAGATCCCCTTCCCCGAAGCCGAAGCGAACCGCGGCGGCTACGGCAGCACCGGAACGAAGGTATAAGATGCAAAGTAAAGACCGCCCCGCGGTACTACGGGGCGGCTTTTTATTTTGCGGGGCACTCTCGTTCTGAAGCCCGGATAAAACGTGCGCAGCACACCTTGCGGAAGATGTGTCGTCCTTACGCGAGGCCAGGCCGACAGAATTGTCGGCCCCCGCAGGCCGAGCGCACACTATTTAGTTTTGGGTAGGTCGAGGCCGCGGGTGGCGCGGAGCGGGGACCCCACGGGCGCAGACCGAGCGCCGCAGCGAGGGAGCACCCGTGGGGTGCGCAGCGACAGGACCCGCAGCCGCGTAACTGTGATGACGGACACAGCAACAAGATATACTTCAGTTTAGTTCAACTTGCTGCGCGTTAAATAACAAAACCCGCTCCAGTCGAGCGGGTTTTTTGACGTGCTTGGGCCTCACTTCGCGCCGGCCGCGAGCAGCAACGGACGGGCCAGTCCTTCCAGCGTCCGGAGCGTCTCCTCCAGGCGGCCGTCATGGTTGACCACGACGCGGTCGAAGGTGCCGGCCAGGCTGCGTTCGCGCCGGGCGGTGGCCAGGCGCTTGGCCAGGTCTTCCGGCGTGGTGCCGGGACGCGAACCGAGGCGCCGGTCGATCTCGTCCAGGCTGCCGACGTCAAGGAAGACGGTCAGGGCGTCCGGACGGGCCTGCTTGACCGCGGCCGCGCCCTGGACGTCGAGGACGCCGAAGACCAGGGGGTGGACGGCGAGCAGCTTGTCGAGCTCGACGCCCGACGAACCGTAAAGACGGCCGTAGTTCTCGGCCCACTCCAGGAATTCGCCGGCGTCGCGCCGGCGCTCGAAATCATCGCGGCTCAGGAAATGGTAATCCCGGCCGTCGATCTCTCCCGGGCGCGGCGCCCGGGTGGTGGTGGTGACCAGCCGGGCCGAAGACGGCAGCCGCTTAAGCAGCGCCTCGACGACGGTGGTCTTGCCGGCCGCTGACGGGCCGGTCACGATGATGAATTTGCCTCGTGACATGAAGCCTCCAAAACGCTTTAAACGGATAATGAGCTGCCTCCAGATTAGCACCGGGGTGGACTTATAGGCAAATCGCCGCCGACCAGGCCGGGGCGTCAAAATCCGGGAGCGCCGCAAGCCTCGAGGTCCGCCCGGGTCAGGGTCTCGGCGGACCCGGCCGCCCGGACCAGGCGCGCGCACGGCAGCACCAGCGTCGGCGGCCTCTCCCCGGCGGCCAACTGCTCGATGGTCAGGCCGGCGCGATGAGTGAAGTGAGCCTGGTCGCCCTCGTCGTTCTGTTCCAGGCCGCAATAGGCCCCGATCCGGCCGAGCCGGTCCCAGTCGATGTCATAGCCGCGATAACGGTCGACCACGTCGACGGCCAGGCCGAAATTATGCAGGCTCCGACCGCCGGCAACCTCGGTGACGATGTGCCCGTTCTCGGTGCGCCCCTGCTGGAACACCTTATCCTGCTCCTCCACGGTCCGGTAGCCGGAGGTCAGACGAAGCGTGTAACCGTAGGCCGAGGCGACCGGCAGCAGGCAGTTTTCGACCTGCGCCAGGAAATTGGCGTTGATCTCGGTCGGTAACGGCGGCGGCGTGATGACCGGGGCGGCAGCGGCGGATACCGGCGGTATGCCGGACGCCGCCTGATCACGCGGTTCCTTTAATGACAGGCCGACCACGGCCGCGGCCAGAAAAAAAACGACCGCGGACAGGCCCAGGATCGTTGAGATCTGTTTGGTGGAATTGAGCGGCGGGGTCGCCATGAGAACTCGGGCTCGATCATTGAATTGATTTTCATTATAACCGAATCGGCCCGGAAATCGCAACCTGCCATATTCCTTGCGGAAAAAGGCCTCCGCTCGCGAGGGGTCGGCTGCGAGCTGGCGAGCAGTCGACGGGTCGTAAGGGCGACCCGGGGTCTGGCGAGTGATTCCTTTTTTTTGCGAGCCAGACGCGGCGCGCAGCGCCGCTTCCGCCGCAGGCCCCGCGGCCTTTCGGCTGTTACATAGCGGGGCCGGCCGAGCGCAATCCTTTCTATCTTGTAGGGGTTACCCAGAACACCGCTGCGGGTGGCACGGTTTTGGGGGGCCCCGGTCGCGCGGAACGAGCCGGGCGAGTGAGCACGTCCGGGGTGAAAACCGTGACAGGACCCGCAGCCAGGCGTCTATTGGCAGCCCTTCGACTCGCTTCGCTCGCTCAGGGAGCATCTGGTGACCTGCCCCGAGCGGCGACGAGATGGGCTGATTGACTTTGGCGTCTGTCCATGATAAAGCGCATGCAGCCCAAAAGGCCCAAGTTCATTGAAAACCTACTCAGGGAGAACAAAAATGAGCCACAACAAGGAGCTCGATGGCCTGCTCACCGAGGTCCGAAAGGCGGCCGACCAGGCCGACGAGGAAAAGGACTTCGGTCCGGTCTTCAACCGGCTGCGGGACTTCCGCGACCGGATCGGCCCCATCAAGTACGACAACACGGCCAAATGGTACGCTATCGCGGCCTGCCTGGCCGCGGGCGGCGCTTTCGCCGCGGCCTACTTCCTGGTCCCGGAGCTCGAGCGCGGCCTCGACGATTGGGGCTACGCCGTCATGGGCGCTTTCGCCGTCCCGGTCATCGTCCTGCTCATCGTCATCGGCTGCGCCAACAACGCCATCAGCGAGATCAGCGAACTGATCTTCGCGAAGGATATCGCCTTCGACAACCGGCTCGTGGAACAGGACGTCGAGGGCCGCATGAGCGACCTCTACGAGAGGTTCCGCGAGGAGTTCGGCGAGTTCCGCAGCCGCGGCGACGAAGGCCGCCGGATCGTCAAAGTAGTGAAGGGTGCCGGCGACCAGCCGTTCGAATACTACGTCTTCCGCTACGTGCGCGTGTACTACGTGCCCGTGACCCGCAAAGTCGGGAAGACGACCATCACTACCATGGAGCGCCGCACCGAGACCCTGTACCGCCGCGGCCTGATCATGGACTTCCCCTACTCTCAGGGCGTGGCCGTGACCTCCGGCGGCGGCAGCTACGACTACCCGGCCGGGTTCGCGCCCGCCTCACCGGAGTTCGGCAAGATCTTCGGCGTCGGCGCCGTGGATGAAATGACCGCGGCCAAATTCCTGAAGCCGGCGGTCGTGCTGGCCTTCCAGGAACTGAACGGCCATTTCAGCGGCCTGAACGTCGAGATCAGCCGCGCGGGACGCCTGAACATCGCCTTCTCGGACGGCGATGTGCTCGACCTCGAGCGCCGGCACTCCATCGCCGAGCCGGACGAGTTCGAGGCCGAGATCAAGTCCAAGCTGGAGCTGCCCAAGCTGCGTCTGCTGCTTGATTTCGCCGCGACCCTCAAGAAGCACAATGACAGCAATTTCTGACCGCACGCAAAGGAGAAAGACATGAGTACCGGACTTATCGTCATCGGAGTCATATTCGTCATCGTC
Source organism: uncultured Gammaproteobacteria bacterium (assembly GCA_964411975.1). Taxonomy (GTDB): domain Bacteria; phylum Patescibacteriota; class Patescibacteriia; order SG8-24; family SG8-24; genus CAYPMU01. The sequence continues at coordinate 5,324 of CAYPMU010000086.1, forward strand.
ATCATCAAGATCATGATCGTCGTCGCGCTCCGGAACGGGATCGTCGAAGCCAAGAACCGCGTCCAGCGAGCCTGGGCCGACGTCATCGCCTACCAGCGCAAGAAGCTGAACGTGATCCCGGCCCTCGAGAAGGGCCTGCAGGACTACCAGGCTTACGAGCGCGGCATGCTTAAGGAGATCACCGCGCTGCGAGCGGCCGTCGCCGGTCTCAAGGACGACGCCTTGGACTACGGCAAACTCAAGGAGGTCGCTGCGCTCTCGCAGGCAGTCACGTCCGGCCTGCGCGTGACGGTCGAGGCCTACCCGGACCTGAAGGCGTCG
>CAYPMU010000087.1:0-5614 GCA_964411975.1 uncultured Gammaproteobacteria bacterium
GCGGCGGGAAATGACCATGGTCTTGCCTGTTCCGGCCCCGGCGACGATAAGCAGCGGCCGGCCGTCGTGGGTCACGGCCTGGCGCTGTTCCGGATTCAGGCCCTGGAGCAGGGCTTCGTCAGCGGCGGCGGCCGGCGACTCCGGTTCGGGCTTGGTTGAGACATGCCGTTTACCCATATTGACATCAGGCTGTTTTTATGCTATATTGAGCCGTTAACGCGTTCTTTACCCGCAGTTACCTCAAGATAGGAGCGAAAAATGAAGGTCCTTATCGTTGATGATGATCAGATGGTCCGTGATTTCCTGGTCGAGGCGGTGCAGAGCGTCGGCGGCTGTGAAGCGCGGTCCGCGGCCTCGGCCGAGGCGGCCCTGGACATTGTGGCTTCCGGAGCGGACTTCGATCTGTTGCTCACCGACATGCAGATGACCGGACAGAGCGGCGCCGAATTGGTGTCCCGACTGCGCGGACTCGGGTACATCCAGCCAATGTACGTCCTGACCGGACTGGTCACCCTGAAGTCGGTCCCCGGGGCCACCGGCGTCCTGCACAAGCCGCTCAAACTGGCGGCCCTCGAGGCCGTCATCAAGACCCACTCCTGCTGAGGCTCAGGCCTCTCTCCTTGGTCCCCGCGCTGATCGTCAGCGCGGGGATTTTTTTGTGCCTACCGGGATTTTACACGATATCCGGCGCTAATTAAAGTCGGGAAGTCCGGTATCTCGGGAAGACGCGCGACTCGGGAATTTCGGACGTTACCTCGTCACCGCGTCCGGAGACAGACCGTACCAATTACGGTAAGACGGTATCATAAAACATCCATTGGTGCGGGCCGAATTCCGCAGCTTACGACGCAGTCCGACCGCGCAGTGGGCGGACAGTTGCCAATGAGCGGCTAAGGCCGCCACTGTTCGGCGCAAGCCGTAGCACCACGGCTTACAAAAAAAGCCCCGACCGTGCGGTCAGGGCTTGGCGGGAGGCGGTTCGGTCTCAGATCGGCGTCATCGGCAGCCGGCCCGAACGGGCGAAGGACCTGATCTCGTCGGTACTGAGCATCTTGACGTTGATGCCCCGCTGCGTCTTGAGCAAACGGACCTTTTCGGCCCCCTTGGTGCGGCAGCGGCGGGGATGCAATCCCTTGCATTCGATGCCGTGGATCATCTCCACGGACCCATCCTCGTTGCGCCAGAGATAGGCCCGCCGGTCAAAAATGAAATCAGGTACGTAGATCACGTCCTGGCCGCCCTTGGAACCGGGCGACGCCTTGAGCACGAACTTGACGTTCGGCGTGAAAGGGATACCCAGGTCGGCCAACAGCCGGGCCAGGATGGCTTCACCCTCGGTGACGTACTGGACGCCGTTGACCAGCAGGGCGCGGTCGCCTTTGGACGTTCCGCCGACGTTGGTCCTTTTGAGGATGATCCCGTCCCAATTGGCATCATCGACCAGTCTTTTCATGGTCGCCACCTCTCCGCATTTGGCGTGTAAAGAGCCTTAATCAACCTGCCACACCGCCGGGCTGCCGTCAAACGCGGACCCGGACAAAAAAAGGACCTCCCTTTAACGGGAGGTCTGGCGGTCAGAACGCGCTGTGACAGAGGCGGCCGGCCGCGGCGAGATCGGTGACACTGACGATCCGCGCGTCGGCGATCTCGGCGATACCGAGACTGACCTCGACATCCAGGTGCGTCCGGAGAAAAGCGGCGGCCTGGCGCAGGTCGCCGGTCAGCCGCTCGTTCTCGTCGTCGGCGCCGGCGAAGGCCCCATGGCCTCCGTACTTGCCGCAATCGGTGTGAGAGACGATGGCGACCCGGTTGAAGCCGGATCCGACGAGGTCGAACATGACCGCCGCGACGACGCGTCCGCGCACCGTGGCGGCGCAGACGTCCTTGCCCGCACCGGGGACGGTCATGATGCCGCCCGGCCGCCGGCCGAAGGCCTGCCGCAGATGCTCGATGAGTCCGGCGCCGTGCAGGCGCCAGTCCATGCAGGTCAGGGCCAGAAGCCCGCCCGGAGCGGTCTTGCGGGAGGGCACGCTGCGGCCCCGCAGGTTCACGCCGGAGAGTTTGGTCTCGCCGGCCAGCTTTTCCACCAGCCGGGCCTGGGTCCCCTCCTCGGAGATGACCGCCAGGTATTCCGTCTGATGCAGACTGAGGGCCGTCAGAACGTCCTCCACCAGCAGTTCGAATCGGACGCCGTCGCCGATGAGTTCGTCCAGGTTGGGGACGGCGAGCAGATCGTAGCGCGTGGCGCTGACCGGCACGGCGCAGGCGGTCGGGAAGGTCCGCCGCAGCGACCGGGCGATGAGACCGGGGTGGGCGGCCAGATGCGGTTCGGTGACGACCGTGATGGCGCAGCCGTGGGCGATCTCCTGCTGTTTGCCATGGGAATGAACGAGATCGTGCTTCTTCATCGCATCGCCTCCTGTCGGGTAAGACTGCGACAGCAGGTAAGGTAGCCCGGATCAGCCCAAAAGTCAATGGTCGGACCCGGTCCGGACCGAACGGCGTACAAGCCAAAAAACCGCCGATCAAGGCGGTTTTATCGCGTTCTCCGACAGACTCAGGCTCCGGGCGGCGGCGTTCGCGGGGCCGGTCTCACCTGCCGCCGCGCCACTTTGAGCCGGGCCATTTCCCGGTTCAATTCCGCCATCATGGCCGCCGAAGCGACGTCGTCGGCGCCGCGTTGTTCCAGGAGGGCTTTTTGCGCCTTGACCCGGGCTTCTTCCACCTTTTTCAGGTCGAGTTCTTCCGCCCGTTCGGCGGTGTCGGCCAGCACGATGACACGGCTGCCGGGCTGGACCTCGATGAAACCGCCGGAAACGGCGACGTAGCTCTCTTCGCCGCCGGCGCGGACGGTCATCATCCCCGGCACCAGGACGGCCACCAGCGGCACGTGTCCGGGCAGGACCGTTATCTCGCCTTCCTTGGTCGGCAAAGTCACCTCATCGGCCTCGATCTTGAAGACGATGCGTTCCGGGGTGGTCAGTTCGAGTGAGATCATTTTCATAATGGCGCCGGCGCCGCGGTCAGGCCTTGGCCTCCTCGATGCCGCCTTTCATATAGAAGGCCTGCTCAGGCACGTCGTCGTATTTGCCTTCGAGCAGCTCCTTGAAGCCGCGTACCGTCTCTTTGAGCGGCACATACTTGCCCTGGACGCCGGTGAAGGTCTCGGCCACGAAGAACGGCTGGGACAGGAATTTCTGGATCTTGCGGGCGCGGGATACGGTCAGCTTGTCGTTCTCGGAGAGCTCCTCCATGCCCAGGATGGCGATGATGTCCTGGAGGTCCTTATAGCGCTGCAGCACCTGCTGGACGCCGCGGGCGACGTCGTAATGCTCCTGGCCGACCACCAGCGGGTCGAGGATGGCCGAGGTCGAATCCAGCGGATCGACGGCCGGATAAATGCCCAGTTCGGTCAGCGACCGGGACAGCACGACGGTGGAATCCAGATGGCCGAAAGTGGTGGCCGGGGCGGGATCGGTCAGGTCGTCGGCCGGCACGTAGACGGCCTGGACCGAGGTGATCGAACCGTCCTTGGTCGAAGTGATGCGCTCCTGGAGCGCGCCCATTTCCGTGGCCAGGGTCGGCTGGTAGCCGACGGCCGAGGGAATGCGTCCCAGCAGGGCCGAGACCTCGGAGCCGGCCTGGGTGAAGCGGAAGATATTGTCGACGAACAGCAGCACGTCGCGGTGTTCCTCGTCGCGGAAGTACTCGGCCAGGGATAGGCCGGTCAGCGCCACGCGGGCGCGGGCGCCCGGCGGCTCGTTCATCTGGCCGAAGACCAGCGTGGTCTTGGCCAGCACGCCCGACTCCTTCATTTCGCGGTACAGGTCGTTGCCCTCGCGGGTCCGCTCGCCCACGCCGGCGAAGACCGAGTAGCCGCCGTGCTCCTGGGCGATGTTGCGGATGAGTTCCATGACCACGACGGTCTTGCCCACGCCGGCGCCGCCGAACAGGCCGACCTTGCCGCCTTTGACGAAGGGGCAGATCAGGTCGATGACCTTGATGCCGGTCTCGAAGACCTCGGACTTGGTCGACTGGTCCTGAAAGGCCGGGGCCGGGCGGTGGATGGGATAGGATTTTTCGGTCACCACCGGCGGCAGGCCGTCGATGGGGTCGCCGGTCACCGAGAACATCCGGCCCAGGGTCTTCTGGCCGACGGGAACGGAGATGGGGCGGCCGGTATCCACGGCCGGCATGCCGCGGCGCAGGCCGTCGGTCGAGGTCATGGCCACGGTCCGTACCGTCTTGCCGCCGAGGTCCTGCTGGACCTCGAGGATGACGTCCTCGTCGTCCCTTCTGACCTTCAGGGCGTTGAACAGGGCCGGCAGCTCGTCGCTGAACCTGACGTCGACGACCGGACCGATGATCCTGGAAATTACTCCTTCTTTCATAGGCGTGTAGCTTATTGTTCTAGTGCCGCTTTGCCCGAGGAGATCTCGGCGATCTCCATGGTGATGCCGGCCTGCCTGGCTTGATTAAGCATTAAAGTGAATTGGCTGATCATGTCCTGGGCGCTGTCCGAGGCCGAGCGCATGGCCAGCATCCGGGCCGAATGTTCAGAGGCCAGCGATTCCAGCAGTGCCTGGTAGACCTGGGTCTCGACCAGGCGCGGCAGCATGATGTTGAGGACGGCCTGGGGCGACGGTTCGAAAAGGTATTCTCCGCTGCCGGTCACCTTCAGGTCCTCGCCGCCGCTGCGGCCGCCCGCGGGCGCGGCGCCCTTTGGCGCACCGCGTCCGATCTCGCCCAGTTCAGCCACCCGGACGATGGGCAGCAACTGGCGCACCAGCGGCTCCTGGACCAGGGAAGAGCGGTAATCGGTGAAAGCCAGGTGGACGGCGCCGTACTTGCCGGAGACGAAGTCGTCCATGGCGATCCGGGCGATCGGATAGATCTCGGTCAGGCGGGGGTTATGGGCCGGATTGGAAAAACTGGCTACCAGGCTGAGGCCGCGCCGGCCGAGCAGCTGCTGCCCCTTCTTGCCCACGGCCACGAAATCGAACTGCCGGGGGTCGCGGTCGCCCAGGAAATCCAGCAGCTTCTTGGTCATGCGGCTGTTGATGCCGCCGCATAGGCCACGGTCGGAAGTGAAGAGGACGACCAGCTCACGGCCGGACCCGTGGCGCTGGCGCAGCAGCGGATGGGTCGAAGAGTCGGCGCGCCGGGCGATCTCCTCGACCGCCCGCCAGGCCGCCTCGGCGTAAGGCCGGGTCGCCAAGACGCCCGAGATGGCCTTGCGCATCTTGGCGGCGGCGACCAGTTCCATCGCCTTGGTGATCTTGCGGGTATTGGTGACCGACTTGATCCGGCGGCGGATCAGTCGCGGCGAAACGGCCATAGTGGCGATCAGGCTTGAACGGTCTTTTTGAATTCGGCGACGGCTTCCTTCAGCTTGGCCTCGACCGCTTCGGTCAGGACTTTCTCGGTCTCGATGGCCTCGACCACGTCCTGGCGGGCCGTGCCGAGGTAAGCGTGGAAGTCCTTCTCCCAGGCCCTGATCTTGTCGGCGGGGACGTCGTCCAGCAGGCCGTTGACCAGGGCGTAAAGGATGGCGACTTGCAGGCCCACCCGCAACGGCACATATTGCCCCTGCTTGAGGATCTCGACGGCGCGC
>CAYPMU010000088.1:0-2032 GCA_964411975.1 uncultured Gammaproteobacteria bacterium
GACCGCCGCGACCTTGTGGGTGGTCAGCGGTCTGGGCATCGCTGTCGGCATGGGCCTGTATTTCGAGGCCTTGCTCACGACCCTGCTGGTGTTCTTCACCTTCTTCGTCCTGGGCCGGATGGTCAATTATATACGTCAGCATTCAAAGACCTACCCGACGGACATCAAGGCTCACGAGGAGGCGGACGAGAAGGTCACTCGCGACAACGAGGACCCGTCGGGCCGGGAGCAGTAGCGTCCTTGGCCGTACAATTCATCGCCCGCAATAAATCGGTTTCCCATGACGCCGAGGTAGCTCAGTGGTAGAGCAGTGGACTGAAAATCCACGTGTCGCCAGTTCAATCCTGGCCCTCGGCACCACGGAAAGCCGATTTTTGATAAGATATGCCTGTCGGGGCACGGCCTAACGGCTAAGCCGCGGTTTTGCGGCTCACGCCGCTTCGCCCTGGCTCGGAGTTCACTGTCGCGTCGGGGTGTGGCCTAATGGCTAAGGCACTTGCTTTGGGGCCGAGCCGGTCTGAAACCAATGTCTTGGTTTCAGACCGAAGCGAGGCGGGTGAGACTCCGCTTTAGCGGAGACGAACCCCGGCTCGAAGTCACCTGGCTTGTCGGGGTGTGGCCTAATGGCTAAGGCACTTGCTTTGGGAGCAAGGGATTGTGAGTTCGAATCTCACCACCCCGACCAGCCAGGTGACGAAGAGAAGGGATTGTGAGTTCTGCCGACACAAAGTCGGCATCCCGCCCACTTTGAAACAGCCAAGGAGGTTGGAGAATATCTCTGCCCCGGCGCGGGACTGATCCGACCAAAGATCGATCTTAAATCCGCGGTCCGCTTATCCGCGGCCTATGTGACAGGTCCTATGAACAGACCAATGATCATTCTCGGGGCGAGCCTCGTCTTCCTGCTGAGCGGCTGCCAGTATGTCGGTCCGAAAAATGAGGCGCTGGACACCGGCACGGCGAATATCAACGGACCCGAGACGGCGGCGGATACGGCGGCGCCGAACGGTTTGGGCGGCGGACCAAATATAGGGCTCGCCAATCCCGCATCGGCCAACTGCGTCAAAAAAGGCGGTACGATCGAGATCAGGAAGAACAAGCGCGGCGAATACGGGGTCTGTCTTTTTGAGGACAACCGGCAGTGTGAGGAGTGGTCGCTGTTGCGCGGCGCTTGCCCCGAAGGCGGACTGAAAGTCACCGGTTTCGAAAATGACGCGGAGATCTATTGCGCGATCACGGGCGGGCAGGTCGAAGGCGCCGGTACCGCCTCCCCGATGTGCAAAAGGACAGATGGAACGTACTGTAATGCGCAGGCCAATCTGGACGGCGAATGTCCGGACCCGAACGATCCGAACCCGAACGCGGGAAATGTGGAAGCGCCGTGATGATGGCTTGTTCTCTTGAAGCCGTCGGTCGAGCCGCTTTCGGGCGGGCCGGCCGATCTGCGCGGGTGTAGTTCAATGGTAGAACACCACTCTTCCAAGGTGGTTACGTGGGTTCGATTCCCATCACCCGCTCCATGATGAAGCTCCGCCGAAGGCGGGGCTTTTTCGATACAGACGGGTGAGGGGAATCGAAGCCGACGGACGGCTGGTGCCTAGTATGGCACCAGCCGAACGCGGCGGGCGACGGGGGAGAATTCGCACGAAGGAATTCCAGTGAATTCGGCGGAGGAGGATTCCCATCACCCGCTCCATGATGAAGCTCCGCCGAAGGCGGGGCTTTTTCGATAAGATGATGAGCGGGAGCGGAGGTGTCCATCTTACCGTTACTGCACAAAAAAAGAGCAACCCGTTAGGGTTGCTCTGAGAAAAGATCAGGGCTTGCTCGTGCCGTTGCCGCCCGTGCCCGGCAGGCCGTCCGGCGGCGTCAGCCGCGGCGTATTGCTGAACTTGGCCGGACGCGGCAGGCGGAACAGGCCGGGACGATCAGCGTCCATCTTGAAGATGATCTCGTCGCCGGCGACCACGTCGCCGGATTCGATGGCGTTGGCCAGCGGCCGCGGGACCTCCGTGCTGACGGTCTGCTGCAG
>CAYPMU010000088.1:2042-5575 GCA_964411975.1 uncultured Gammaproteobacteria bacterium
TGTGCCAGGGCAAGGGGGCCTTGGCTGGGTCGAGCGGCAGCGTGACCTCCTTGCTGACGTTCTGCTGCAGCTCGCGCAGGCCGTACTCGCGGCTCGTGCCGCGGTCCAGGAGGTATTCCTTGAAACCCTCGCTGAACTGGACCCGCACCGGCAGGCTCTTGTCCTGACCGGTGAGCTTGGCCTGCTCCTTGGCCAGCATGATCTCCAGCACCTGGCGGCACTGGGCGCGTTCGAGCGCCCGGAAGACCACGATGTTGGTCCGGATGCGGCCGACGAACTCGGCAGGGAAGAACTCCTTGATCATCCGGCTGGTCTCCTTGTAGATGGCCTCGTCGACCTTGTCGGCGAGCTCCTTCTCGTCCTTGGCCGCCTCGGCGAACCCGATGGTCTTGGTCTTGCCCGAAAGCAGTTCCAGAGCCCGCTGTCCGCCGATGTTGCAGGTGAGGATGATGACCGAATTGGAGAAGTCGGTGACCTCGCCGTTGGCCAGCGACAGCCGGCCGCCGTCGATGATCCGCAGCAGGGCGTTATGCACCGTCCGGTGGGCCTTTTCGATCTCGTCGAACAGGACCACCGACAGGTACGGCTTGTTGCGGTCGTAGAACGCGGTCAGCGTCTTCTCGTCGACCTTGCCCGGCTCCTTGCCCTTGAGCTCGGTCCGGACGAATTCGCGCCACTTGACCCAGAAATGGTGTTCATCGATCTTCAGCTGGGCCAGCTTCGGCGTGCCGTCGAAACCGACGTAGCCCGGCGGCGAACCGATGAGCTCGGCCAGCTGGTGGTGCTCGGTGAACGTGGTGCAGTCGATGAAGGTCAGCGGCGCGTCCGCGTCGTCGGCGATGAGGCTGCGCGCCAGCTCCTGGGCCATCAGCGTCTTGCCGACGCCGGTGGGGCCGGCGAAGATCAGGGCGTTGATCGGTTTGACCGGGTCCTTGAGCCCGGCGTGGTAGATCGCGAAGCTCCTGGCGAGACGCTGGGCGGCGCGATCCTGACCGATGACCCTGCTGACCAGGAAGTCAAAGATCTTCTTGGTCTTGGGGCCGAAATTCTCCGAATTGACGCGCTCGCTGTAAGCGAGCTCCTCGTGCTCGAACACGGAGCTGTTCTTGGTCATGGTACGCCTCCTGTGGCCGCAACCGGACCACTGATCCGGTTATTCGAGATATCGAAGTTGTCTTGTCAATGATCAGACGTGCAGTTATCTAATCAAAACGCCTTAATTTGGTCAAATCGGCGCTTATTTCAGCTGAGAAACAGTTCAATAACAATTTTTGCCGATGCGGCGCAAAGGACCGCCCCGGACACTCGTCCATGACGACCAGGAACGTTGAAGATGCTCAAGCCGGTGACGGAACGGCCGCGGCCGCGACTTTACGCGGCTTAAGCAGATATCCGGCTGCGGCCATCTCCCGGCCGTTGGCGTAAATGAGATAGGCCAGGACCGCCGAACGGACCAGCGTCGAAACAGTGAAGGCCGCGCCATAGGGGTCGACGCCGAAAAGGATCGGGAACTGCAAAAAATTCATCAAGTCAAAGACGGCCAAAGCGATCAGTTCGCGTTTGCGGGCGACCGGCAGGTACAGCGGGGTTATCCAAAGCACCCATTGTTGGGAATAAAACCGGTTGAACATGATCATGGGCATCAAAATGAACAGGCAGCCGCGGATGAAACCGGCCTGGCCGCGGAGGCGGCCCCTGAACAGCAGGACGACCAGAGCGGCCCATTGCAGCAGCACCAGGACCAAAGGCACGCCGCGCAAGCCGATGCCCGCCGGGACGAGCAGAGCCGACAGCGCGGTAATGATCACCGCCGCCAGGGAGCCCAGCTCGAATTTCCTGGCCAGGTGCATGACCAGCGTGTCGAGCAGGAATCCCGAACCGGAAATGAACACGAGGACCGCGACCGCCGCCGCCGAGGCCAGGATCATGATGGCCAGCGCCCTGACCACCCGCCGCATCTCCGCGCCCGGCAGGCGCCTGGAGCCGATATGCATCAACAACGGAATGAAGAATACGGCCGGGTACAGTTTGGCCGCCGTCGCCGCGGCCAGGAGGTAGAACGCCAGGCCGTATTTTTCACGCATGACGCTCCAGACCAGGAGCGCCATCAAGACGGCCGGCAGGACGTCAAAACGCCAGAACGAAAAATACAGCGACGCCGGCAGCAGCAGCAAGGCGGCCAGCCGCGCCGGACGGCCGAAACGCCGCAGCGACCAGACGCTCAGGCCTACCAACGACCCCAAGAGGACGGCATTGAACAGCGGGAACAACGCCTTATACCGCCCGAAGTCGGCCGTGAATATCCGCGGCAGGGCGAAATAGGCCACGGCTAAAGGAGGATAAGCCTGCTCGAAACCGGCGGTATACGGCATACCGCCTTCGTTGGCCCAACGGCTGAACCGATAGTAAACCTTGAGTTCGACGTCGTCCCGCCACAGCCTGATGCCCTGATCGTGCCAAGCGGGCCGGTCGAACACCTGCGGCGGTTGGGCCAGGGCCAAAATTACCAGACCGACGGCAAAAAAACCGGCTAAAACCCCCCAGATCCAGGCTGGCCTACCGTTCAGGCTGATCATACGTCGCGGCCGGCGCGTCCGAATTCTTTGGTGTGGGCCAGCGCCAGGGCCAGCGCCAGGGCGTCGGCTGCGTCATCCGGTTTGGGCACGGTCTTCAGACCGAGCAGCGTCTTGACCATCTGCTGCATCTGCTTCTTGTCGGCGCCGCCGTGGCCGCAGACGGCGATCTTGACCTCGGCCGGACTGAACTCGCGGCAAGGAATGCCATGGTCCTCGAAGCAGAGCAGGATGACCCCTCTGGCCTCGGCGACCTGCAGGGCCGTCTTGACGTTCTTGGAGAAGAAAAGTTTTTCGAAAGCGGCGCGACGCGGCCGATGTTCGGCAATGACCTCGGCCAGGCGGTCATAGAGATGTTTGAGCCGTTTGGCCGTCGGCTGACCGGCCGGCGTGCCGATGCTGCCGCAGGCCAGACAGGCGTCGCCGTCGCCGTCGGTGGAAATGACGCCGAAACCGGCGTCAGCGTAACCCGGGTCGATTCCGATGATGATCTCCGCCGGCATGGCCGCGATGGCGTTAGAACTCCACGTTAGTAAAGACGGCATTGACGTCCTCGTCGTCGTCCAGGGCTTCCAGCAGGTCGGCCAGTTTCTCCCTGACCGCCGCCTCCGGAGCCGGCGCGGCGTCCTTGGGCAGCCACTCGATGGAACTTTCCGCCTTCAGGCCGTGTTTCTCCACGCCCGCCAGGACCTTGGCCAGGGCTTCCACCGGCGCGGTGATGGCCAGCAGGCCGTCCTCGCCCTTGATGTCCTCGGCGCCGGCCTCGCGCGAGGCCAGCTCTATCGGCCCGGCGAGCGCCGTCCTGCCCTCGAAGCGGCTGACGCAGGGCATGATCTTCTGGTTCGAGTCATGCTCTTCCGGGGTCAGCCAGTGGTCGCGGTGCAGGATGGTCCCGTCGCATTTGTGAACGGCCGTATCGCATTCGCCACAGGCCCCGCCTCGACAAAGATACGGATCATC
>CAYPMU010000089.1:0-5492 GCA_964411975.1 uncultured Gammaproteobacteria bacterium
AAGGTGCGATACCGGACTGACGGTCACCGTGTCGATCTTGCAGATGTCCATTCCGGTCTTGAAATAAGAATTGTCGGATTCGCGCAACGGCACCCAATTCTTGGACAGCAGGGCCGCTCCGGTCTCCGACCCCTTGGCCCAGACGCGGTGCCAGGCTTCGGGATTGAAAGCATAAGCGGGGTAGAAGGTCGCTACCTTGCCGACGACGGCGATCGTGCCGGGTACCTGGCAGTACAACGCGTTCTCCGGATCGGTCGGACCGGCCGACTGGGCCGACGCGGGCAGCCCCAGAAGCCTCCGGAAGAACCCGGTAAAACGCTGCCAGAGCGACGGCCGGCCGGCCGGAACCGCGGGCGCCGCCAACGCCGTCTCGCCGTTGAAATTCACCGGATCGCGGGAGACGCAAGTGGCGCCCTCGCCGGTGCCGCAGTCAGCGTCGGCCTGACAGGTCCGGTTCGGCTTGTTGACGCAGAACTTGATCGGATCGCAGGTCGCGCCGTCCGTCGCGCAATCATCGTTGCCGTTGCAGGCCACCGCCGGATCGTCGCTGCAAATGCCGCTGCACGATCCGCTGACCAGTTCCAACACCCGCAGGTTGTTCTCCACCGAACCGCCGTCCATGTCCTGGTCGAAGGTCACGCGAACGACGCTGTTGCGGCAGACCTGCTCCCGGTTGCCGGCCGGATACCGGTCAGTGATGGCCGGAGCGGGAGCGCAACAGCCGTTCTTGTCGCAGCCTAGATTAAGCGGCGGCGCGACACTTTGTCCCAGATTGTAACAATAAGCCTGGTCCGCGGCGTCGGTCAGCCCCTGCTCCTTACAGGTGCAGGACAGTTTGATCTGGGCCTTGCCGATCTTGGTCTCGTCGGTCATGCCGGAGACCTTGGCGCTGACCCGGTCGACGGCCGCACCGCTGACGATGTCCTGAGAAGCGGGGATGCCCGCCCGCACGTACTGGAAAGGATCGATCTTGCCGTCCGGGGCCAGCTCGGCGTCCTCGCAACGGGGCGACTCGCCGGGCAAGGCTTCGCCCAGTGAGTTCGCATCGTCGCTGTCGTCGCGACAGAAAGACGGCGGGTCATAAAGGAAGGACGATCCGGCCAGCAGACAGCGGGACGTGCACCAAGCCGGGCGCTTGCCGTAAGCGTCGAACTCATCACACTGCTCGCCTGTTTCCACTTCGCTGTTGCCGCAACAGCCGTCGTCCTCGCTGTCGGCGCAGGCCGCGGTCCCCTTCTTGAGACAGGTGACCGGATCGCATCCGGCCGCCGCAATAAGGCCGGACGCGCCGCCCCCGGAGGCCACGTCGCAGCCGTCGTCCTCGCCGGGTTCGGTCACGCCGTTGCCGCAAAAATTGACACACGAGTCACCCGGCTCGACGGCTGCGCAGGACGGCAGCGTGCCCTCGCGCAGGCAAGTGCGGCCGCAGCCGTCGCCGCTGGCCGTATTGCCGTCGTCGCAGGCCTCGCCGTCGCCGACCAGGCCGTCGCCGCAGGTGGATCCGCCGTCGACCGAACCGGTCACGAGACATTTGTCGACCTCGCAGCCGGGCGGCCAGACGCTCTGCCCAGTGACCGGGTCAACGAACACATCGCAGGACTCACCATCGCCGACCAGGCCGTCGCCGCAAGTATCCGCGTTATTGCCGTTGAAAAGACAGGTGACCGGATCGCACCAGGCCGGGAATGCATCGCCTATTTTGTCGCACTCTTCCCAGGGCGAATCGATGACGGCGTTGCCGCACTGCGGCCGCCGGTTCTGCGAGCCGGTGTTGAGGCAGGAGCCGGAGCAACCCGCGACCGACAAGGTCTTGGTATCGACGCGGTTCTCCGCGGTGTCGCCGAGCGTCGGGTCGGGCAGGAAGCCCTCGACCACTCCGGTGGCGTCCGGCACGATGCCCCACAGCCAATCATGCCCCCAGGCGTTCAGCTGCTGGCCGGCCGGGTTGCACTCGTCCGGCGCGCCGAAGGCTTGCACCCCCAGCCCCAGACGTTCGCCGATATAGGAGAAAGTAGCGTTGCTGGGCATGACCACCGACCGATTCACGGTGCAGGGCGTCGCCGAATTCTTGGTCCGGAATTGCCAGACGAACAGGTCGGGTTCGTTGAGGCCCTTGAGGGCCACGCCGCTCTGGCTCTTGATGCCGTCGCTGACGGCGCCGTTGAGCTCGACGCGATAGGACGTGGCCGGCTTCAGTTTCAGCTTGTTTTCATTGATCTAGAGGAATAACTAGCGGTCGGCCAAGTCCTCATCGACCGCCTCGTCAACCCGGGCGGTCACGTCAAGTTCCTTGACGTAGGGCGGGTTGCAGCTGTCGTTGCGGCATTCCAACACTTTGAAATTGGTGAGCACAGTCGCGACCTCCATCGGCACGTTGAAGACCGCGTAGACCAGGGCGTCGACGCAGGCGTTCTTGCAGTTGGGAGCGAAGGACTCGACCTTGGGATCAAGGAATTTCACCGTCACGTCCGAAGATCCCACTTTGGGCGCCACGTTGAGACTATAACCTGAGGGCGAGAAAGTGGACGTGAGAGAGACCGTGTTGTCCGGATCGGTCTCGCGGTTGGCCGTCACCTGTTCCCAGCAGATGTCGGAAGTGGCGAAGGGGTTCAATATCTTATTCCCCAAGGGACCGTTGTCAACCAGACCCCACTCCACGCCATACACTCCGGGACAGGCCAGGATGTTGCAGTTGGCGCCCATGGGGGCGGCGGAGAAACCGGCCGGATCCTGCGGCGGCGTGGCAGCGGGCGGCGGGACCGATTTGGGGGTGCCTTTGTGGTCGACGGTGTAGGACGACGGCAGCACGCCGACCGAAGCCAGTTCGCAGTCGGCGTCCCCGGACCTGACCTGAAAGGAGAACGTGAAATTACCGCCCGGCTGCCGGTCGTAATTGCCGTCCAGATGACGCCCCGGCGGGATCGTATCCTTGATACCGCTGGTCGCGGTGGCCTTCAGGGTGACCCGGTAAAAAGCTCCGGGCTTGAGGCGCCCCTTGCCGTCAGCGGCCTGATTATAAGTGTCCTTTGGGGCGTAGCGCACCTGGGTCCTAATTCCGACGGTGGTGGCGAAATCCCGGTTGAACTGGTCGGTGACCATGGTGCAGGAAGCGAACTCGGCGCCAGTGCACTCCTCGATGTCGACCGAACCGTTGAAGCTGTCTGGGTCCATCTGCTGGTTGAAAGAAGCGGCGATCAGGGCGTTGCGGCAGGCGTCGTTGCCCTGAGGCGTCGGGCTTTGGACGTCGCCGGTGCGATCGGAGCAGGCGCCGGTATTGCAAATGCCGCACTTTTCCACGATAGGCATTTCCGGGAGGATCTCCGTGCTGAAAGCCCAGCCGTAGGCGCTGTTGCGCGCCTGGGGCAGACAATCGGCCGCCTCCGGCTTGCAGGAACCGTTGGCGCAGCAGACGTCGCCGTCCTCGCAGGCGATATCGCCGCCGCCTTCGTTGCAGTCCTGGACCTTGAAGGGGATGGCGTTGGAGCTCCAGACGTTGCCCGCCGACGTGGTGACCTCGACGTAGACCGGACCGCTCTGCGGCCAGGTCGACTTGTCAAGACGATCGCCGGGCACATAAGTGACGATGGACTTGTCCTTCCAGGAGGCGTAACCCAGGGGGCGATAAGCCTCATCGGTCGTCTGGTTATTCAGGTAAAAATTGACCGTGTTGTGGGGCAACGGCCAGGAGTAATCAGGCGCGCTGCCGGTGCGCGCGGTCCCCGGGCCGGTCCCGAATCCCCCGCCGGAGACGGTAACGGTAATGCCCGGCGGGCCCGACACCGGATAAATATCGCACAGTCCGGGCTTGAGGGTATCATTATTAATAGTGAAATCAGCCGGTTCGCTGGATCTCCCGGCCTGGGTCTCCACGATGACGTCATGCGTCTTGCGCGAGACCTCCGTCACGTTGTCCGAATATTTGGCGGGGACCTTGACGATGATGTAGCGGTCGTGCCAGTAGTCGCTGCAAGCCTTGGGCTCCTCGGGGACGACGGCCAAAGCTTTAGGATAGAGGCCGGCGGCGTCACGGTCGGGGGAAACGAACCAGACCTTGCCGGGAAGCGCGCCGAAACCGCTGCCGAGAATGGTGATGAAAGTGTCGACCGGGCCTTTGGACGGCAGTATCTCGCTGATCTTCGGCGTTTCTTCGCCGGCGGGCGGCACCACGGTGAATTTAACGTTGTTCTCGGTGGGAACGCCGCCGTCAGGCGTGACGGTCAATTGGTACTGGCCTTCCTTGATCGGCGGCACGATGCAGGCCAGCTCCCGCGGGGTCCAGCCTCCAGTGGCGGGATTAACCCCGTTGTCGCCCATCTCGATGAGGCCCGTCTCGGTCCCGAAACCGACGCCGACTATTTTGAAAGGCTGGGTCTTGGATCCTTTGTTGGGCGTAGCGAAACAGATGCCCGGTTTGAGATCCTGTCCCTCGGCCTGGAAATGGACGATCGCTCCGTCATTTTCCGTGCGCCGCGGCAGCGGGATGTTCGTCGTGTCGTCATACAGGTCGCCGCCATAGGCCGCGATGACCTTGACCGGTCCGTCCTTGGCCTCGTCCGGCACGATGACGCTGACCGCGTACTCGCCGGTCGCGTCGTCGCGTGTCCACCAGTCCGGTCCCGGGGCGCAAGGCGCGGCCCGAACTTTGAGAGGATACGGATCGACAGCTTCGGGGCTCGTATCCCGCGGACCCAGGAACCAGACCTCGCCGGGGGTAAGGCCGAAACCGGTGCCCAGGATGGTGACGGGCGAACCGGGGCCGGCCGTGGCGGTCTGGACCAGGACCGGATCGGCCGGCGACACGTCGGAGATCTCGGGGAACTCGACGCAATACCCTATGCACAGGCCCGGTGTGCATTGAGCGTCGGCAGTACAGGCCAGGCCGGGCTGGCAGGCGCCGGGGTCGACGGACGGACAGCGGCAGCTCATCTCGCAATGTCCGGAAAGGCACTGGCTGTCGTCGGTGCATTCGTTGACTTCGGTGCAGGTGGTCGGGACGGCCATGGGGTCGCAGGAACAGGCCAGCGGGCAGGCCGAATCTGGGCCGCACTCCTGGGCGCAACAGGCCGGCAGGCCGACGGTGAACGACCTCTCGGACACCGGACCGACATTGGGTACGCCGTCCTCAGCCACGGCCCTGATGGTATAGGTCTCGCCGGAAGTCAGCTTGGTCAGGTCGATCTCGACGTCCGGGGGCGGAGTGATCAGCGGGTTGACGATCCCGGCGGCGTCGCTGCCGTTGTTGACGTAAGTCGGCGGCTTGATCGCGTTGGCGACCGGATTGCCGTCCTTGTCCACTAGGCTGAAATCCACGCGGGCCGGCGCTCCGCCCACCGGCAGGTCCAACGTCTCGGAGTCGATGACGGAGGGAGCGCTGCAGATGTCGCGCGGCGACTTGGGGCGGCGGAGGGTTACCGTCGGGCCGGTCAAGTCGACCTCGTTATTGAAGGCGACGGCCCGCATGCACCACTTGGAGGCGTAAGAGTCGGTATCCC
>CAYPMU010000090.1:0-5467 GCA_964411975.1 uncultured Gammaproteobacteria bacterium
CGGGGCCGAACCGTCATCGCTGATCTGCTTGCCGAGGCGGTACTTATAAAGGAAATGGGTCAGCAGCGGCGTCCAGGCGACGGCCGCCACGAACGAAAGCGTGGTCAGGAGGAAGATCTTGATGATGTCGAATAATCCCATAGTTGCGAGCCGTTCTCTCTTCAGTCGTTGAGCATCACCACCAGGACGGCCCCGATGGCCAGGAGCACCTCCACCACGGCCGTGGCCCCCAGCATGAGCGAGCCGAACATGCGGTGCTTTTTTGTCAGTATACCCGAGAAGAACCCGTTGATGAAGAAAGCGGCCAGTCCGGCGCCGGGGTACAGGAAGATCTTCCACCAGACATCGACCCAGTCGACGCCCAGGGCCGCGGTGTAGTGCAGGCGCAAGAAACCGGAACTGACCGAATGGCCCACCAGAAAGACCACGACGGTCAGCCAGTTGGCGGCCAGAGCGGCGGCGGCCAAAGACCACCAAAACCAGCCGGAACGTCCGGTGATGCCGAAATAGCCGGTGAGATTCTGCTTAGCCGAAGACATAACGATCAATGGGCACAGATTAACACCGCCGCGACCTGGCGACAAGACCGGGGCCTGGCTCGACAAGCTTAAAATAAGCCGGCGGCGACGGTCCAGGCCGTAGCGCCGCCGGATTTAAGGCCGAAACGGCCGCTGAACATGGCCATCGCGGCGATTCTGTGGTAAAATATATTTACCTATGTTAAGCAATGACGCCCTCAAAAAAATACTGCGCGACACCGGCACGTTCGACGCCAAAGGCCTGAGTGCGCTCCTGACGGAAGCCAAGGCCAAGGACCCGAAGATGACCTTGGAGCAGTACCTGCTCAAGGAGAAAAAAATGCCGGAAGAGATGCTCTACCGCATCGCCTCCCAGTATTACAAACTTCCGTTCATCAACCTGCGGGAAATGCCGATCCGCCAGGACATCCTGTTCCTCATCCCCGAACCCATCGCCATATCCCATAACGTCGTGGCTTTCGAAAAGGTCAACGACGAACTGAAGATCGCCACGCTCGACCCCAGCGACCTCCAGACCTTCGAGTTCATCAAGCGCAAGACCGGCCTGCGCATCAAGCTGCACTTCACTCATCCGAACTCGCTCGAAGAAGCGCTCAAGCAGTACCGCCAGAGCCTCAGCGCCGAACTCGGCGCCATGACCAAGACCCCGGCCAGCGACAGGGAGCGGACCGCCGGCGAAGAGGTCGAGCTGTCCAAGCTGGCCGAAGACATCCCCATCATCCGCGTCGTCGACTCCATCCTGGAACACTCCATCCTCGAAGGCGCCTCCGACATCCATATCGAACCGGCCGAAAACGACGTCATCGTGCGTTTCCGCGTCGACGGCGTGCTCCGGCCGGTGATGACCTTCCCCAAGGTCGTGGCCTCCGGCATCGTCGCCCGCATCAAGATCCTCTCCAACCTCAAGCTCGACGAACACCGCCTGCCCCAGGACGGCCGCTTCAAGATCGAGAACCCCAACTACAAGTTCTCCGTGCGCGTCTCGGTCCTGCCGGTCGTCGACGGCGAAAAGATCGTCATGCGCCTGCTCTCGGAGACGGCCAAGGCCCTGAGCCTCGACCAGCTCGGCTTCCAGACCAAGGCCAAGAACATCGTCCTCCGCAACATCAAGAAGCCGCACGGCATCATCCTGGTCACCGGCCCGACCGGTTCGGGCAAATCGACCACGCTCTACTCGGTGCTGGCCATGCTCAACACGCCCAAGGTCAACATCTCCACCATCGAGGACCCGGTCGAATACCGCATGCCCGGCGTCAACCAGAGCCAGGTCAACCCGCGCATCGGCTTCACCTTCGCTTCCGGCCTGCGTTCCCTGCTGCGCCAGGATCCCAACATCATCATGGTCGGCGAGATCCGCGACCAGGAGACCGCCGAGATCGCCGTGCAAGCGGCCATGACCGGCCACCTGGTGCTGGGCACGCTGCACACCAACGACGCCGCCACCGCCCTGCCCCGCCTGATCGAGATGAAAGTGCCGCCCTTCCTCATCGGCTTCACCGCCAACATGATCGTCGGCCAGCGCCTGGTGCGCAAGATCTGCCCCAACTGCGTCCGCTCCTTCAAGCTGCCGTCGCACGTCCTGGAACAGCTGCGCGAACAGATCAGCGTCGACGACATCTGGGAAACGCTGAAGCGCGAGGAGATCGTCAGCAAGAACCAGAAGATCGAGGACACCACCTTCTGGCGCGGCTCGGGCTGCGCCCAGTGCGGCCACGAGGGTTACAAGGGACGCCTCGGCATCTACGAGATCCTGGACGTCACTCCCGACATCGCCAAACTGATCAACAGCGAAGCCAACTCGTTCGACATCCAAAAACAGGCGGTCAAGGAGGGCATGGTGACGATGATCGAGGACGGCTTCATCAAGGCGGTCAAGGCCATGACCACCATTGAAGAGATCTTACGCGTAACCAAGGACTAAGATGCCGGACACGCTGATGGGGAAAATAGATTACTGGCTGCTTTATAATACCTCGGTATCACTGACCCAGCGGATCTTTTTTTGCGAAAATCTGAGGGTGATGATCAAGGCCGGCCTGTCCATCTCCGAGGGCCTGAACACGCTGGCGCTGCAGTCCGACTCCAAGATGTTCCGCCGGGTCATCAACACCGTCCGCGAGGACGTCGAGGCCGGACGTCTGCTCTCCCAGGGCATGGCCAAATTCCCCAAGATCTTCAATACCATCTTCATCAGCATGGTGCAGATCGGCGAGGTTTCGGGCACGCTCGACGAGAACCTCAACGAGCTGACCCAGCAGATGAAGAAGGATTACAACCTGCGCTCCAAGGTCAAGGGCGCCATGACCTATCCGCTGGTCATCCTGGTGGCCATGCTCGGCATCACCATCGCCCTGCTGGTCTTCGTCCTGCCCAAACTGCTGGACATCTTCAAGGAGTTCGGCGACGTCCAGCTGCCGCTGGCCACCCGCATCCTCATCGTCGTCAGCGACTTCGTCCAGGCCCGCGGCGTCCTGGTCGGCATCGGCCTGGTGATCCTGGCCATCGGCTTCGTCGCTTTCGCCAGGACCAAAGGAGGGCGCGCTTTCCTGCACCGCCTCATCCTGAACAGCCCGGTCCTCGGACCCATCGTTAAAAAAGTGAACCTGGCCCGCTTCTCCCGCACTTTCTCCGGCCTGCTCAAGACCGACATCCCCGTCGTCCAGTCGCTGACGGTCACGGCCGAGGTCCTGGGCAACGTCCACTACC
This sequence comes from uncultured Gammaproteobacteria bacterium, assembly GCA_964411975.1. Lineage (GTDB taxonomy): Bacteria > Patescibacteriota > Patescibacteriia > SG8-24 > SG8-24 > CAYPMU01. The sequence goes on from CAYPMU010000090.1 coordinate 3,246, forward strand.
GCCAGGCCTGTCTCGACGCCGGCGAATACATCAAGAAGGGCGAGACCATCGCCCGCAGCCTCGGCGCCTACAACAAGCTTTTCCCGCCGCTGGTCGTCCAGATGGTCAGCGTCGGCGAACGCTCGGGCAACGTCGATTCGCTCCTGGCCGACATCGCCGAATTCTACGAACAGCAGGTCGACAACGTACTGAACAACCTCTCTTCGATCATCGAACCGGTGCTGATCCTGCTGCTGGGCGGCATGGTCGGCGGCATCGCGCTCGCCGTCATGATGCCGATGTACGCGCTGACCCAGGCCATTTCCGAACAATGAACGCCGGCCGTCGACAAACCAACGTTATGCCCATGGGGAGATCCGGAGATGCGGAGATCCGAAGGCGCCCGCAGGCGCCCGCTTCCGGCTCTCCGCGTATTTTCGCATCTCCCGACAGCGACGGCTTCACCCTGACCGAGACCATCATCACCATCGGCCTGGTGGCGGTGATGCTGGCCATCTACTCGATCACGCTGACCAGCACCGTCTTCCTGCGCCGCTCGCAATACAACACCCTGGCGGCCAATTACATCCAGGAAGAGCTCGACACCCTGCGCACGCTCCCCTTCACCGAGCTGCTCACACGCACCGACGGCAATTTCCTCGGCGTCGGTTTCCAGCGCGGCAAATGGAGCGTCCAGGACATCACCGATGACGGCCAGGCCAAACGGCTGGTGATGGGGACGGCCGCCGCGGCCATCGGCGACGAGACCGGCCTGGTCATCCTGCCGGGCAACTACCGCACCGATTTCACCCTGACCGCCAAGGTCAAGGTCGACAGTTCCTCGCCCTCGGGCTGGGGAGCGGGGCTCGTCTTCCATTACCGCGATCCCGAGAACTACTATCGCTTCCGCTATGCCGCCGGCGGCAACGCCCTGGACAAGGTCTACCACGGCACGGTCACGACGCTCTGGTCGAACAGCAGCGTCTGCGGCACGGCCGTTCCCGGCGGCAGCTGCTGGGACTGGCAGACGCTGGAGGTCGCGGCCAGCGGCACCAGCTTCACTCTGAAGCGTAACGGCAGCACCCTGACTACCGTGATCGACCCGACCTTCGGCACCGGCGACCTGGGCGTCCAATCAAGGAACGGCGCCCTGATCTACGTTGACGACGTCTCCGTCACCGAGGGATCGACCGCCAGCTGGGACTTCGAGGCCGAGACCGCCGGCGCCTTCCCCGCCGACTGGCTGCGCCTGAGCTGTTACGACCTGCCCGGCGGCAGCTGCCTCCTGACCATCCAGGACTACCTGAGCGAAGCCGCTTTGAAGCAGGTCACGGCAACGGTCCGCTGGTCTGACAGCGGCGGCATCCGGAGTGCTTCCGGTTCGACCGTTATCAGCCAATGAAGCCTATGTCCGACCGCTTCTTCCAACCGCGCCGCCGCATCCCCGCCGTCAGCCGCCGGACGGCCGGCTTGTCGCTCATGGAAATGATGGTGGTCATCGGCATCATGATGTTCCTGCTCGTGATCATCACCCAGATCTTCGCCCTGAACTACGACATCTTCGCCAAACAGTCCAAACGCACCGACAACGAGGTCGGCGCCATCCTGACGGCCAAGACGATCTCCCAGATGGCCCGCGGCGCCCTGAGCGTCGAGGCTTCGCGCACCATCGACGGCACGCTCTACACCTCCTCGGACAGCCAGCTGGTGCTCAAGATGCCGGCGGTCGACGCCGCCAACAACATCATCGTCAATGCCTTCGACTACGTGGCTTTCTTCCGTTCGCCGACGCAGCCCACCCGGATCATGGCCGCGACCGAGGCGGACGCGGGCAGCGTCCGCCAGACCAACACCCGGCTGATCACCGATTTCAACACCGCCCTGGTCTTCCGCTACAACAACCCGGTGCCGGCCGACGCCGACCGCGTTTCGCTGCTGGTCATCAACACCCAGACCCAGCGCAGCCTCACGCTGACCACCAAAGGCTGGACGTCGATCTTCCTGCGCAACCGCTGAGGCCGCGCCGCTTCCTATGGCCAAAAAGCCGCCGCCGAAAATCCGCCGAACCAAAAGCCGCCGCGGCTTCGCCCTGCTTTCGGCGGCCACGCTCATGGCCGTGGTCATGGCCTTCGGCGCCATCCTGGTCAACTATCTGGTCTCCACCCGCCGCGCGGGCAAGACCTACGAGACCGCGGTCTACGCCAGCGACATCGCCGAAGCCGGGATCACCAAGGCCTTCTTCT
>CAYPMU010000091.1:0-4213 GCA_964411975.1 uncultured Gammaproteobacteria bacterium
TCGACGTTCCGGGCAAGGGCCGCGTCGAAGTGGCTTGCACCCACATGTCGGCCAAGAACCGGGTCTCGCCGACCCACGAGGAATTCGGGGACTGGACGGAGGAACAGCAGACCCAGATCCGCCTGATCTCGGAGAAGCTGGCCGCCCGCGGTCCGGAACGGCCCCAGCTGCTGGTCGGCGACCTGAATTTCAGCCAGCGCAATGACGCGGCCGGCGTCGTGCCGCTGATGTGGTCGACCTGGCGCCTGGCCGCCGACCTCGGCTTCGTCAGTCCCGGCGAATACGCCGAGCCGCCTTTCTGCAGCTGGTGTTCGGCCTACCGGCTGGTCGGCGGCGGCGACGATCACCTGATCGACCACGTCCTGGTGCGCAATCCGGCGCCCGGGGCCACGCCCTTCTCCGCCCTGACCCGGACCGCCGCCGCTCCCGTTTGCGCCTACCCGGTCTTCCGCGATCCGGTCACGCTGACCGACCGTCACGGCCGGCCGGTGTCCACCAGCCTGTCTGACCATTTCGGAGTGGTGGTCGAGATCGATCTCCACTGAGCCTTTCCGCGCCGCCAAGCCGGCGCGGTTTTTTTTATGCGTCCGGTCTGGTATAATGCAGTGGCATAATGATCACCTCGTCCATATGAGCTACGTCGGCGACATCATCGGTCAGACCAGGGAGAACCCCCATTTCCGCCGGGTCGTTTTCACCGGCAAAAAGAGCCAGTTGGTGGTGATGTCCGTCCCGCCGGGCGGCGAGATCGGCCTGGAGACCCATGATCATGTCGAACAGACGCTGTTCGTCCTTTCCGGCCGGGGCGAGGCCGTCCTGGACGGGCAGACACACGCCATCGGCGGCGGGTCCGCCGTGGTGGTGACGCCGGGCACGGCGCACAACGTGGTCAATACCGGCGCCGAGCCGCTCCAGATCTATACGCTTTACGCGCCGGCCAACCATATCGACGGCCGCGTGCACAAGACCAAGGCGGAAGCCGACGCCGATGACGCCGACGAAGAGTTCGGGCACGGCGTCAGATAATCAGCCGCGCGCATGTCCATCCGCCGATCCCGGTCCAAAGGTTTCACTCTCATCGAACTATTGGTGGTCATCGCCATCATCGCGGTGTTGTCGACCCTGGGAGTGGTCAGCTTCGTGCGGGCGCGCGCCTTGGCCAAAGAGAGCAAGGCCAAGGGCGACTTGGATGGGATACGCTCCGCCATATATCTGCTGCAGGCCGATACCGGCAAATGGCCTAACGGCTGTCCGCCGGAATCGTCGGTCAATCCGGAGGTGCGTCTGGACGCCGCCCAGGCCGGATTGATGCAGCAACCGAACGTCGGCAACCAGGGCGACGGCTGTTTTTGGACGGCCCAGGACGTCGCCAACTGGAAAGGCCCGTACGTCAATTTCAAGAACGATCCCTGGGGCCATCCTTATTGGTTCGATCCCGACTACGACATCTACGCCAATTGTGCCTCCAAACCTCATGGACCGAATACCGTGGTGATCGAGTCGTTCGGTCCGAACGGTGGCGCACTGAATTCTTACGATTGCGACGATATTTTCCTGCGGTTGAGATAGACGCGCCGCCAAGCGCCCCGGCCTGCCGGCTGAGGGCTTTTTTTGATAATAAAACCCCGCTGCGAGCAGCGGGGGAGAGGCGGAGCGCCGCCTTACTTGCGTTCGGCCGGAGTCGTCGGGCTGTCGGCGGTGCCGACCTGGTAGACGTGGCCCGTCTGGAGCTTCTGCCAGATCGTCTCGGCCTTGGTGGTCTTGCCTGAAGCCGTGGCCGCGGCGTCATCCTTGTACCACTTGTACTTGCCGGTCTGGACCTCGGTCCAGAACTTCCGGAACTTGCTGACCGGGATGCAGACGATGTTCTGCGAGCCGCGGAAGCCGATGGTGCCGACCAGGAAGGCGGTGATGCCCTTCTGCGACCGGCTGACCACGGAGGATCCGGACGACCCGGGCCCGGCGCTCATCTGGATCAGCGTGGTGCCGCGCCAGTTGATGTCGCCGTCGATGACCGGGCGGTCGAGCTTGGCCATGCTGACATGGCCGCGGAACAGCTGCTTGCCCAGGCCCAGGGGCGAGGCGATGTTGCTTACGTCCTCGCCCAGGGAGGGGTCGGCGGCCGCCAGCCGGATGACCGGCACGGCCTTCTCCAGCGTGACCTCCAGGACGGCGAAGTCGTCGCCGCGGTGCTGGTAGCCCACTCCGACCAGCTTGGCCGGGAAGAAGTCCTTCTGGGTCGGCTCGTCGAAAGTGATGTACCAGTTGTTCTGGGCGACGCTGGTGCGGTCATGGAGGACGTCGTCCTCGGAGACGCAGTGGGCGGCGGTCACGAAATGGTAGACGTTCTTGTCCCGCTCGAAAGCGGTGACGGTGCAGAACATCTTCAGGGTGCCGTCGTCCATCTGGCCGTAGAGCAAGGCGGTGGCCGAGACCATCTCCTTTTCCAGGCTGTCCGCGCCGCTGAACAGGCTGGCCAGGTAGCCGGCGCGCGAACTGGTCGGCGACAGGCTTACGAAGCCCAACACTACAAACACCGCGATCGCGGTCACGAGAGTGAACAGCACTTTCTTCTTGGACATGGTCGTCCTCCTGTCCCGACAGCGGTTCAAATCTATCGGTTGGCAAAGACCTTCAAAAAATTCCGCCATTTTAGGCGAACCCGGCTTCAACATATCAACAGCAGGAAATACGTCAAGTGCCGGCATCTGCTACAATGATATCAGCCTTATTATGTTGGCGGCTTTACAGGTATTTTTCGCGGTCTTCGGCGTAATGGACCCGGTCGGCAACGTCCCGGTGTTCTTGGCGCTGACCGGCAATATGTCCGAGGCGCAGAAGCGGCAGGTCGCCTTAAGGGCCGTCGCCCGGGCCGGCGTCCTGTTGCTGGTCTTCGTCCTGGCCGGTTCGGCCATCCTGAGCCTGTTCCAGGTGTCCCTGGAAAGCTTTCGTCTGGCCGGCGGTTTGATCATGGTCCTGATCGGCCTGCAGATCCCGTTCAACATCAGCGTCCAGAAGGAGCCGTCCGGTTCTTCCGACGACATCAGCGTGGTCCCGCTGGCCACGCCGCTCATCGCCGGACCGGGCATGCTGGCCACGGCCGTCGTGCTGGCGAAAGAATACGGTTATCTGATCACGTTGCTGGCTTTGGCGGCCAATCTGTCCCTGGAGCTTTGGTTGTTCACCAAGGCCGGTTGGATACTCAAATGGCTGGGCAAGGAGGGGACCCTGGCCTTTGCCAAGATCATGGGTTTGATCCTGGTGACCATCGGCATAGAATTCATAAGAAGCGCTCTGGCCTGAGCCGGGACGCGGCTTGATCGGAACGGTTATGAGGAAATATTTATCGGGGTGGATGAGGGACCTGGCGGCCGGGTTGCCGCTGGCTTTCTTCATGCTGGCGGCCGTGATCGCGGCTCCCTGGCTCGTGGCCACGGTCCGGGCCCAGTCCTCCGGACTGCTTATTATCAGCGGTCCGACGGTCGTCGAGTCCGCGGTGACCGAGAGCACGGCGGTCATCAGCTGGACCACCAGCCTGGCCAGCACTTCGGTCGTCGATTTCGGCACCACGCCGGCCCTGGGACAGACTTTCCGAGCCATCTCCATCATGCCCGGCGCGGCGGAGGAATCCTACGATATCGTCCATAACATCACTCTGTGGGAATTGCGGCCCGACACCCTTTATTACTTCAGGGTCTCGTCCACGACCGTCGACGGGGCTTCGGTGGCGTCCGGACAGTCGACTTTCGTGACCAAGGGGTTGGATCAGCCGGCCCTGACGCCGGCGCTGAAAAGCGTGACCATCACCAGGCCTGAGGAAGGAAGAGAGATAATCGGCACGTTCGAGGCCCGGGCCGTCACCGACGGTCCGGCCGATTCCCTGGAATTCAGGGTGACCGACGCCGCCGGCGCTACGACACCTCATGCGGCGGCATCGTCCGCCGGCGAGTGGGTCGCGACCATGTCTTTGACGCCAGGACAATATACGCTGCGGGCCGTGGCTGCCGGATCCGACGGCGGCAGCGGCAAGGTCAATATTGGCGCGGCCGCCGTCAACTTCACGATCAAAACCGTCGCGGCCGAGCCCGTTTGCGGCGACGCCAAATGCGAGCCGGGCGAGGATCCCCAGACCTGCCCAAAAGATTGTTATTCCGAGCCTCCGCCTCCGCCAACTCAGCCTCCGCCGCCTCCGCCGCCGCCCCCGCCGGGAGAA
>CAYPMU010000091.1:4313-5366 GCA_964411975.1 uncultured Gammaproteobacteria bacterium
GAGCTTATTGACGGGGGAACTCCGCCAGTCCCGCCGACTCAGCCGGCGCCGACCATTCAGCCGGCGCCGCCGCCGCCTCCGCCGCCGCCTCCGCCGCCGGGAGAAGAGCTTATTGACGGGGGAACTCCGCCAGTCCCGCCGACTCAGCCGGCGCCGACCAAACCCGCAATGCCGCCCCAGCCGCCGATGTCCGCCGATCTTCAAGCTGCCGTGGAAACGGTGATCTTAAATATGTCGCCTGCCGTGCCGGCCGTTCCCGCCGGTACGGGTCCAGCGCCGGGGGAGGAACTCACCCCGAATCAGCGTCTTTGCCAGCAGGCGCGCGTGCCGCGGATAAAATGCGAGGTTTGGATCGAGGCCAAGTACGCCGACAAGACCTGTGCCGAAGCCGGCATTGCCACGCGAGAGAAATGCGTCGCGTTCCTGAGCCAGAAGAACAACGGCCAATTCCCCGGCTGCGAAGGCTTGTCCGTCATCGAGTGCGACGAGATCATATCGCGCTCCACGGCGGGCTATCTGCCGTCGGAGACCAGGCGTCAGGTGGATGATATCCTCGTCCGGGCGGTCGAAGAGCATGTCATGCCGAATATGCCGGGCGTGCTTGCCGTCGACATGGAAACGGCCGCGGGCGCCCGGTGGCGCGAATCGGCCCCTTCCGGGGACGCCGAAATCTCCTCGGCCGTCATCATCATTGACGCCGACAAGGATGGCCTGCCCGATGACCTCGAAAAGATGCTGGGTACTGATCCGGCCGACGCCGATACGGACGACGACGGCGCGAGCGACGGCGACGAGATGAAAGCCGGTACCGATCCGAAGAGCGGGGCCGGAAAGATGGAACAGGAATTGGATGACACCGCCACGGCCCTGGCGACCGGCCGGCCGCTGCAACAACCGCGCGGCGCCGGCGAGGTCGACGAGACGTTCACCGTCACTCTGGGCGGCATGGTCTGGGACGGTCCCGGCTCACTGACGCCGCCCCCGCCGGAATTTCCGAGCAAACCTGAGGTCACGCCCCGTTCGCCGATCCCTTTCGGCGGCAGCGGCGTAACT
>CAYPMU010000092.1:0-850 GCA_964411975.1 uncultured Gammaproteobacteria bacterium
TGAATATTTTTCGAACCAAGACGCCCGGCGGCCGCAGTCCCGGAGGATCCGGGTGCTGCTGGGGCTGTACGTTTCCCTGGACATCCTGGTCTTCGGGCTGTTCCTGTGGCGCCCCGGACTGGTCAGCGTCAGTTACGCTTGGACCGGTTTGTTCGTTCTGCTCTTGCCGTCCGTCCTGATCTTCCGTCGTTATCCCGGATTGTTGAGGCGCACGCTCCTGACCACGGTGTTCTTTGCGGTCGTATTCTTCGTCTATGAATACGTTTCACTGTGCATCGGCAGCTGGTGGTGGCCGGGCGAATATCTCCTGCCGGTCGAACTCTGCGGCCGAACTTTCCCGCTCGACGACGTGGTGATCTGGTATCTGCTTTCGACCCCGGCGCTTATCGGCGGTTATGAATATTTCATGATTGGCGCCGCTCCCGAAAAGGCGTAAAATACATATTGGTTGATTATTTATCCGTAATATTTTATGAACTCATCAAAATTTAAACTGATGGGAGCGTCGGTCTTGCTGGCCGGACTCCTGCTGGCCGGCGCCGGCTGCGGGAAGAAGGCCGCGGCGCCGGTGTCGCCCGCGCCGGCCTCCGGCACACCGGACGCCGGAGCCGTTGTGGACGAAGCCGACGGACCTGAAGCGGCCGCGCCGGTCGTTCCGACCGCCGCCGGCGACGCCTGCGATCATCCGTATTATCCGCTCAAGAACGGTTACGAGATCGACTACCAGGTCGCCAGTCCGGGCGGCAACGTCGATCTGCAGATCATGGTCTCCGATGTCGCCGCCGGCAAGGCTAAATTGAATACCATCATCAATTACATGGGCACCCACACGATAACGCAGGAACGTTTG
>CAYPMU010000092.1:860-5340 GCA_964411975.1 uncultured Gammaproteobacteria bacterium
CGGGTCCGACGGCAGCATCCAGGCTGATACTTACGCGGACATGGCCGGAGCTTTCGGCAGCAAGCTCAAGGTAACGACCAAATCGGTCACTGGCGACGTCCTGCCCAAAGAGCTCAGGGCCGGCGACAGGTGGACGACCCGCTATGAGACGGAGATGGACATGAGCAGCTTCAAAATACCGAACGTGAGCCAGGTAGCCGGTTACGTGGAAACGGTCAACGAGGTCATCGGCGAGGAGAAGGTGACCGTTCCGGCCGGAGAATTCACCGCAATGAAGATCAAAGCCGACTCGGTCTCGAGCTATGCCATCATGGCCGGCGCGCCGCCGCAAGAAACAAAGTCGACCTCGTTCCAGTGGTACGTCCGCGGCGTCGGGCTGGTGAAGAATGAAGACGTGACGAACAAGTCCGTGACGACGGCGATAAAGATCGTCAATCCCTGAAGAGCCCGCTGTCGGCCGCAAAGATTTGTCATCCGGCAAGGATCGTTTCCGGTTCAAATACCGCCCGGCCGGGCGGTATTTCGGCCCGACGGAGCGGCTGTCAGGCCCGGCCAGTTATGTTATGATATCCGCGTATGTTCACAGCCTTAGCCATGCTCATCGGCGGGTTGCTGCTCCTGTGGCGGGGAGCCGACTGGCTGGTCGCCGGTTCGTCCTCACTGGCCCGCCGTTTGGGGATCAAACCCATCGTCATCGGCCTGACCGTGGTCGCTTTCGGCACCTCGGCGCCGGAGATGTTCGTCAATCTGACCGCGTCCTTCGCCGGCAAGGCTGATATCGCCATCAGCAACGTCATCGGTTCGAATATCGCCAATATCCTGCTGATACTCGGCATCACGGCGATGATCCGGCCTCTCCAGCTGAAAGCGGAGACGGTTTCGCGGCAGATCCCGCTGGCCTTGTCGGCCGCCTGTCTGGCCTGGGTGCTGGTCAACGATCGGCTGTTGGCCGGCCGGGTGCTGGACCGGCTGGACCGCATCGACGGCATCATCCTCCTGGCTTTCTTCGCCGGCTTTCTTTACTACGTCGTTTCCATCGCCGTTCGGGAGCCGGATAAGGACGGCATCGCGGTCAGATCGGTCGGGATATCGTTGGCCTGGATCGTATTCGGCCTGTTGGGACTGTTCCTGGGCGGCAAACTGACCGTCGACGGGGCGGTCGGACTGGCCCGGATCTTCGGTCTTTCCGAACGTTTCATCGGCCTGACCATCATCGCCGTCGGCACCTCGCTGCCGGAATTATTGACCTCGGTCGTCGCCCTTGCCCGGCGGCATGACGATATCGCCGTCGGCAACATCGTCGGTTCCAATATATTCAACATTTTCTGGATACTGGGACTGAGCGCCACCATCAGGCCGCTGCCCGTGAGCTCCGCCAACAAGTTCGACATGCTCATGGTCATCGGGACGACGTTCCTATTGTTCGTTTTTTCCATGATAAGCGAAAAACGGTCCCTGATAGCATGGTTCCGGACCGTTCTTGGCCGCCATGACCAGGCGGGCGAGGCGTTCAATATCCATCGTTGGCAGGGCGTGATATTCGTCGCTCTGTACCTGGTCTATCTGGGAGTTCTGATCGCGTCCAGGTAGACGACTCCGCGCGTCCACGTTCGGCCGGCGGAGCCGAGGATCGTAACAAAAAGGACCTTCCCGTCAGGGAAGGTCCTGTTCATCTCATCCGGCGCGGCCGCAGACGCCCGCGGCGGGGCGGATCATCCTGTCGTTACCTGCGTCATTTCTCCGCCGCGTCAACTCCGGTACGCGTGCGCTGAACCGTAAAAAATGGTAAAATTATCGTAAATATGGCCTCATCAGCGCCGGATTTCAGGAAGCTGGCCGTCCTCGACATCGGGGCGGTTCTTAAGGCTTTGGCGACTGATAAGGCCGGCCTGAGCGAGACTGAACACCGCCGCCGACAGACCGAGACCGGACCCAACGAGGTCCGCGGCAAGGAGACCACGGCCCGCGATATTTTGTGGCGGCAGCTCAAATCGCCGTTTCTTTTTTTGCTGGTGGCCGCGGCCGCCATCGCCTTCATCACCGGCGAACCGATCGACGGCGCATTGATCATCCTGTTCATCTTGATCAATACGGGCCTGGGATTCTTCCAGGAGCATCGCGCCGAGAAGGCCGCCCGGCTCTTGCGGCAATATTGGCTGCAGAAGACGCATGTCGTCCGCGACGGCCGGGTCAATTACGTCGACGCCCGCGAGCTGACGCCCGGCGACATCGTCCGGCTGCGGGCCGGCGACCGCATTCCGGCCGACGTGCGCTTTATCAGCGCCTCCGACCTGACCGTCGACGAGTCGATCCTGACCGGCGAATCGGCGCAGGTGGCCAAGGGTCCGGCGGCGCTGGAGCGGGAGCCGCACGACTGGTTCGAGGCCTCGGGCATCGGTTTCTCCGGCACCACGGTGCTGACCGGCGAGGCCGACGGCGCGGTCTTCGCCACCGGCAAACGGACCGCCCTTGGCGGCATCGCCGGGTTGGCCGCGGAGAACCGGCCGCCCAGTTCGTTCGAGCGCAGCATCACCGGGTTCAGCTATTTCGTTCTGAAGCTGGTGGTCGTCACTTTGCTGATGATCTTCGCGCTCAACCTTTCCATCAAAGGGCTGGATCGCTTCGGCGAACTGCTGCTCTTCGCCATCGCCTTGACCGTCGGCGTCATCCCCGAGGCCCTGCCCCTGGTGACCACGCTGTCGTTGTCGAACGGCGCCATGCGCATGGCCCGGAAGAAGGTCGTGGTCAAGCGGCTGTCGGCCATCAGCGAACTGGGCAGCATCGACGTCCTGTGCACGGACAAGACCGGGACGGTGACGGAGAACGTGCTGGAGGTCGTGGATACGCGTTCCGACCGGGCGGAAACATGCCTGGAACTGGCGCTGACCGCCTCATCCTTCCTCGGCGAAAAAGAACGCCAGCCGAACAACGCTTTCGACCTGGCCTTGTGGCAGGCGGCAAGCGCCGCCGGCCGCGACCGGGCCCAGGCCGCCCGCAAGCTGGGCGAACTTCCTTTTGATCCCGTCCGCCGCCGCAACAGCCTGCTGGTCGAGTCGGGGAGCGGCACGCTGCTGATCACCCGGGGTTCTCCCGACGAGATCCTGCCGCTGTGCCGCGAGACCGGCGGCCTGGCGGCTATTCGGTCGTATCTGGAACAGCAGGGATCAGCCGGCAATCGGGTCATCGCCGTCGCCAGCAAATCCGGCGTGTCGCCGGCTGCCGACCTGGCCGAGGCCGAAAAGACCGGATTGGAACTGGTCGGGCTGATCGCCCTGCGTGACCCGGTCAAACGCGACGCGGCCGCCGCCTGCCGCCGGGCCCGCGTCCTCGGCGTCCAGGTGAAGATCCTGACCGGCGACGCCAAGGCCGTGGCCGGAGCCGTGGCCAAGGAATTAGGCATCATCGAGGACGCCGGCGAGGCCATGACCGGCGCCGAATTCGAAGCGTTGGCGCCCGAGTCCCAGATCGAGGCCGTGGAGCGCTGTCACGTCTTCGCCCGCGTCAACCCGACGCAAAAGTACTCCATCTTGGCCTTGCTCAAACAGAAGATGACCGTCGGCTTCCTGGGAGAGGGTTTCAACGACGCCCCCGGCCTGAAACTGGTCGATGCCGGGATCGCCGTCACGGGCGCCTCGGACATCGCCAAGGAATCGGCTGACATCATCCTGCTCAACCAGAGCCTGGGAGTGATCATGGACGGCATCGAAGAGGGCCGTCGGACCTTCATGAACGTGGTCAAGTACATCAAGGTGACCATGGCCTCGAATTTCGGCAATTTCTACGCCGTGGCCGCGGCTTCGCTGTTCATCGACTACCTGCCGATGCTGCCGGTCCAGATCCTGCTCCTGAACCTGTTGTCCGACTTTCCGATGATCACCATCGCCGCCGACAGCGTCGACGCCGCCGATCTGAAGAAGCCGGCCCACTACAACGCCCGCGACGTCATTATTTTCGCCACCATCCTGGGCGTGGTCAGCAGCATTTTCGACTTCACCACTTTCGCCGTCTTCAACCGCTTCGGCGAGCAGACGCTGCAGACCCTGTGGTTCGCCGAAAGCTGCCTGACCGAGATCGCCCTCATTTACTGTTTGCGCACCATGCGGCCTTTCTGGCGCGGCGCCCGGCCGCCGGCGACGATCTTCCTCTTCACCGCCCTGGCCGTCGTCGCCGCGGTCTGCCTGCCGTTCACCCGTCTGGGCCGGGAGTTCTTTCATTTCATCACGCCCGCGGCCTGGCAGGTCGCCCTGGTCCTGGGCATCGTCATCGCGTATTTCGCCGCTTCGGAGATCGTCAAGCGCTGGCTCTGCCGTTTTCTGCGCCTGGGCAACGCCGTCCGGCGTCATTAAGAGCAGGGTTGGTCCCGGTCTTCACAAGAGCCGCGCCGCGTGTTACAAAAAACGCGGCTTTTTGACAATCAAGAACAGGAGCGACCATGTCCGAAAACAAGGCTCTGGGATCGTTCGGCTGGTTTTTGCGCCGG
>CAYPMU010000093.1:0-4257 GCA_964411975.1 uncultured Gammaproteobacteria bacterium
TCCGAGAATTTGGGCACCGGCACTACCGGCGACCTGATCGACGGCGACCACCCCTTCACCGCTCAGGCCCATCCGGCGGCCGGCGGGGCGGAAGACGAGATCGGCTCGACGCCGAATTACGCCTTCAAATGGAACTGGATGATCCAGCCCGTCGACCCCGACCCGGCCAAGACCTCGGAGATCGTCGTCACGCCGGCCTCGACCGCCCCGCTGTTCGCGATCAACGGTTTCTGCGAAAAGGCGCTCAACGGCACTTATGAATTCGACGTCGTCAGCACGCCGCCGAACGCCGACTGCCATATCGCCTTGCCCGCCGGGCAGGCGGCCGTCTGCGGCAATTTGCGCTGCGAGAGCGGCGAGACCAAGACCAGCTGCGCCGAGGATTGCGCCGTGCCGGCCGGTCAGTTGGCCGTGGCCCAGGTCACGGTCCGCAACGCGCCGACGCCGGCTTTCCCGCGCGATGGCAAGCGCACGGTCGCGGTGACGGCCGACATCTATGACGCTCAGGCCGGATTCGACCAGAAAACGGCCACAGCCGACGTCACTATCATGCTCTGTAATACGCCGTGGCCCAGCCGCCGCACCAGCAGCTCGGTCCGCGCCAGCGGCCTGCCTTGGGACCGGGATCTCAGCCACTTCACTTCGCTGCCCTACACGGCTGACCCGGTCTGGTTCCCGTTCTATGATCCGACCACGAATCTGTCGTTCTACTATTGCCGGGATGACAAAAAAGGCGGCGCCGAGGGCGACAAGTTGCCGCAGCTCAACGAGAACAGCGTCATCAAGCTGACTTATCCGAACATCCCCGGCCAGGACATTCTCAACGAGTACCTGTTCACCTACGTCAAATCCGGGGTCGATCCCAAGAGCCCCTGGTACAACGACGCCCTCGGTCTTCGCATCCTGAAGAATCCCTACCGGATGAGCATCCGCAATTGGTACAAGACCAAAGGCTTCACCGGCAATCCGGTGCCGATCAAGGTGGACGGCTATGACGGCCTGCAGGACGGCCGGACCGTCTATATCGCCGCCGCGGCCAAGTCCGGGCTTTCCATCTACACCAACGTCTATACCCTGACCCACACCGACGGCGCGGCGCCGGAAACGGCGAACATCTTCGGGCAGCTCCAGTCGAACATCAACATGAACATGAACATGACGCGGGAGGGTTACTGCCTGAACCAGTACAACAACCAGGCTCTGGACGCCGACGGCAAGCCGGTCGTCTGCGAACACGACCGCGAGTGCCGCGTCGACCGGCGGACCGAGATCTGTTCGAACGAAGAATGCACCGTCAAGGTGCCGAATCCCGATTTCGACAAGGTCTTCCTGGCCGGACGCGAACTCTGGACGTGCAAGAACGAAAAAGGCAAGATCGTGCGCGATATGAGGCGCTGGGATGACATCCTGACGGCCCAGAAAGATATCGCCGGGTCCAAGACGGCGGCGGGCTGGCCGCGGCTGGAGGCCGGGACCTTCCTGCGCGCCCGGACCAACAGCGCCTGGCCTTCCTGGGATAACGTCCTGGGCCGGGAGACCGGATTGAAACTGCCGACCGACCCGATCAACGCCTTCATGAAGTGCCAGTCCAGCGGCAAGAACTTCGACCTGTCGACCTGCTGGGACGCGGCCAGCAAGGTCTACCAGTGTCCGGCCGGTTCGCATGTTTATGAATATCAGAGCATCGGCGGCACCGATTTCCGCCTGCTGGCGGACTTCGAGGTCAAGAACAATAATTCCTGTCAGAGCAATAATTATCCCTGGACCTGCAACAGCATGCAGCCGAGCGGTTCCTGCGTCTGGTCCGGAAACTACTGCCAGTATCGTGGTTCTTACTATTATACGCATTGTTTCTGGCCGACTTCTCCCCTCTACCAGTATTATCAGAACATCTATCCGACTTGTCCTATCGCCAACAGCACGGTCCTTTGGAGCAATACTTATTATAAATACGATTATCTGCGGGTGACCACGCCCAGCGGCTACTACTGTCTCACGTATCCTTACGGCATCTGGACGAACACGCCGTGCACGGGCGCAGGCGGCGGCGGTTGCGGTTCCTGTCAGGTGAATAACGCCATGGGATGGGCCGGCGGCCGCACCTGCATCGAGCTCGGCCAGAGCGATTGCGCCGGCGACGACCGTTGCAAGTGGACGACCGGCGACGGTTGCCAGTACGCCGACGGCGGCGTGATCAAGATCGGCGGCATCAACCAGGCGGTCACCAACTGCCAGGACAATACTCTGATCGGCGAGGGCGGCGTCTGCGGCGACAGCCTGGTGCAGCAGGG
Source organism: uncultured Gammaproteobacteria bacterium (assembly GCA_964411975.1). Taxonomy (GTDB): domain Bacteria; phylum Patescibacteriota; class Patescibacteriia; order SG8-24; family SG8-24; genus CAYPMU01. The sequence goes on from CAYPMU010000093.1 coordinate 2,292, forward strand.
GATCGCGGACTGCATCACCTACGGCGGCCTTGACAAGGGTCTTTGCGAACAGAACGCCGGCTGCTATTGGGGCGGCTCCGGCTGCAAGACGGGCGAGCAATGCGAACCGGTGTCCCTGCCCGATATCACCTCCTGCAAAGCGGCAAAATATTGCAGTCTGAACCGTTCGCGGACCTGCGGCGACGGACTGAACGGCACGCCCAACGATCCGTGCGGACCGAATGAGGGCAGCTGCGTCACTATCCCGGGCGTCAACCTGGGCGATCTCAACACCTGGCGTTCCGGCACGCAGCAGCGCTCCTGCCAGGGCAATTGCGCCTGGGCGGCTTACGGACGCTGCCAGGTCGGGTTCTGCGGCGACGGCGTCAAGCAGACCGGCGAGGTCTGCGACGACGGCGACAAAGCCACCGGCGGCCATAACGGCGACTACGGTTATTGTTCGACGAACTGCCAGGACAGCCTGAGCAACAGCTGCGGCGACGGCGTCAAGCAGCCTTCCGAGATCTGCGACTGCGGCACCAAGAACGGCTTCTATTACAAGAACGGCGTCCCCGCTCCGCAGGGCGCGGTCTGCCCCAGCTCCGATCCCGGCACGGCCCTTACGCCTTCCTGCTCCTGGGATTGTCGGACGGCCGGTCCGCGCTGCGGCGACGGTTTGGTCAACGGGTCGGAGAAGTGCGACGGCGGCGCCCAGGAGGCCAAGGGTTACTGCAGCGACGCCGACAAGTCCCCTTGCACCCAGAACAGCGATTGTCCCGCCGGGTCGATCTGCACCAATCAGGTCGGCATCGCCCCGACCTGCCTGTTGCCGGAACAGCGCTGGCAGCGGTATTGCGGTTCGAATAATCCGGCTGCGCCTTCCCCGACGGCTTGCGCCTGGGGCGAGTGGTCATGTACCTTGCCCGGCACCTGCGGCGACGGCACTCAGAACACGGGCGAGGAGTGCGATGACAACAATACCGAGAACACCGACGCCTGCGTCAGCGGTCACGACTTCACCGGCGACGGCCGCAATGACTGCCGCAATGCCGTCTGCGGCGACGGCTTCGTCCAGACCGGCATTGAGCAGTGCGACGAGGGCGCGAGTAACGGCACGCCGTGCGTGCCGACCTACGGCGTTGACTGCAATTTCTGTACGTCTGCCTGCAAGCTCGGGACCATCTCTTCCGGCTTCTGCGGCGACAACAAGCTTCAGGACGCCGCCTCCAACCCGCCCGGGCCGGAGGAATGCGACGGCGTGTTGGGCATGACCGACTGGATCTGCAAGAGCACGGTCGCGGCCGATCAGAGCTACGGGAAGCAGACCGGCCTCGCGCGTTGTTCCAAGTCCACCTGCAAGAGGTTCTGTATCGACCCAAATTCGGTCGCCTGCAAGAATACCGGCAGCCTGACCGCTGCGAATTACGACCGCAACAGGAACAATGCCGCCACCGGCGATTCGTTGCCGACGGCCTACACCAGCGTCTTGAATTTGACCGGCTGGCCCGGCTGGAAAGACGGGAACTGCACCGATCCCGAAAGGACGCCTTGCATCGGCGACACTAACTGTCCTTCGGGTTACACTTGCGTCCTGACTAAACAGAACCAGCCTACCGTGTTGGCCGACGGCTGCGATCCTGACATTGACAACGATGGCGTGCCCAACACGGCCGATTGCGCTCCGAACGATCCTGAGGCCCATCCCGCCTGGCCGGCGAGCGGCGGACAGCCTGCGGTCGTAGCGCCGACGGAAACATGCACGCCTCCGGGCCGGGATGAGGACTGCAATGGCCTGATCGACAACGTGGTGACCGTTAAAGGCAAGGTCATCAACGCCAGAGACAACACCGGTTTGGCCGGCGCCAACATTCAGCTGAAGTGCGGCACCACTGTCGTTGACTCCGCGCTCACCGACAGTAGCGGCAACTATTCGGTCGACGCCCCGGTCGACGTGGCTACCTGTCCGGTCGTGACCGTCGTCGGTGCC
>CAYPMU010000093.1:4267-5252 GCA_964411975.1 uncultured Gammaproteobacteria bacterium
AACTTGTCGGCATTGTAGCTGGCAAAGGACTCCCAGCCGCCGACCGCCCGGAGCGCGGCCTGCATCGATCCCGATGACGCTGTCACGGTCAATGTGACCAGTTGCTCCGTAGTGACCGCTCCGGACCTGTATGCGGTTCCCAGGCCTGGCAGCAGCGGTAGTCCGGGCACCGTGGCTTCCGTCTTCATCAACTGGGGCCCGACTCCTACCGACCTCGACTTTTACATGAGGACGTCGACGGGACAGAGGGTCGGTTACTTAGATGGATACAACGCCCCTCCGAATAATGTCCCCGAGGTTATTTGGGATAATGATGATACGAACGGCACCGGACCGGAAACGATGACCTTCACGAGTTTGGTCGCCAACAAGAGATACAAGTTCTACGTGCATAATTGGAGCAATCAGGTCCCAGGTACCACTACATGGGGTGATCGCACCAAAGTCAGGCTGCGCATGTTCGACAGCACTTGCTTTAAGACGCCCATCTACATGGTATCGAGCGGCGGCGGCATCTGGTGGTCGGTGATGACCATGAGCGTCAATGGCAGCGGCGTCGTAAGCACTTCGGAGATAAATACCTTCAGCGATACGGAGCCGGGTAACCCGTGATCTTCATAAATATATGGACGATGAATTCGGAACGGACGATCAGAAAATGAAACTTAGGAACATTCTTTTGGTCGTGGGCGTCTCGATCGTGACCTTGGTTGTGGTCGCCGGTGTTGTCATGTATTTCCGCGGCCGGGCTGCGGTCCCGCCTGAAGACACGACGGCCGTCCCGGCCGAGCCGGCGCAGCCGGGGACCGGCGGCCAGCCGGCGCAGCCGGGGACCGGCGGATCGGTTAGTTCGACGCCGCCGCCATTGCCTGAAGGCGTCGTCCTGAACGAGGTCAAGACCATGACTGCCGAGGAGAAGCTCCAGTCGGGTTATCCGGAGAGCCAGGAAGTACAGTATAAGTGGGTTATCCCACCCGACAGCGCG